>JAJZKP010000003.1 GCA_021804105.1 Microcaldota archaeon
AAGAGATATATTAGTGTACTTTCAATATCGTGAATATTCAAAGCTCCTATCGTCTAGTCCGGTCAAGGACGCAGGCCTCTCACGCCTGCGACTCGGGTTCAAATCCCGATGGGAGCACTCAAAATTCATGGTTATATGTAAGTCGATGAGGTGTTCGCCTGTTTTTATTGTCGAGGCTAAGTCTTGTCGTCTGAACTTCTTACCATTAAAGATCCCCTACAAAACTACAACGTAATCTAAAGATATGGAGACTTCTTGACCATTCTTGGTAAGTTTCTAAATGTATCCGTACACGTAGACAAAGTCTTATAAATATGACTGGTGATTCATATATCATGGCAAACGCTTGGTCTGCAATACGTGCGTTGCGTCTTGTATTGGAACAGAGAAAGTACCTGGTTACATTTCTCATTATCGGCGTGCTGTTCTTTATCGGATATGGATATTTGCTTTTACCTTCTTCGATAAATCTTGCAGGGCCCAAGATAGCAATTGGGTTGAATGCTTATTCCCTCATAGTAGCGGCATCAATGGGCATACTCTTTGCATTGTCAGTGGTAATGAGTGCCTTTGCTTTTAAGAGGAATGGCGCATCAACAGGCAAGTTGGGGATTGGTGCGGTAGTTGCAGCGATAATACCTGGCAGTCTGTGCTGTACCACACTTATACCCAGCATGTTGGCAGTATTGGGCGCATCTACGTCTACAATAATAAACACTACGGGTGCATTGCAAGGCCCATTTGCTGCATATGAAACGCCTTTAATAGTGATTTCAATTGGTTTTCTCTTGCTAAGCGTCATCCTTACATCAAGAAGCATAGCTAAATGTTGTGTGGTGAAGAAATGAGGAAGATTATTTTAATGGCGGCAGTGATAGCAGTGGTAGTAGTAGCTGTTGCCATCGTACTCTTTGTGCATGACTCAAAAGGCACAGGCGTAAAATTGCAGAACGTAACTTCCGGCGAACTTGCGCCGAATTATGAATTCCTTATAGCCAATGGCTCCGTTGCCAACTTGACATCATATAGAGGCCATGTCACGTTGCTATGGTTTGTAGCCACTTGGTGCTCCAGCTGCGCGCAGGGCAATGAGGAGCTAAATCAGAACTATCAGTTTTTCAGGCAGCATGGAATAAAGGTTGTTGAGCTGGAGCTCTATAAGGACCTGGGATATGGTGGTCCCGATATAGCAAGCTTTGTGTATTCGTATGCGCCAACGGCATATGCCAACAATACGATAATACCTGCACTGGCAGGATATAATATGACTGAATCATACGACCCGAAAGGCTATCTTGATATATATTATCTTGTTTCAAGCAATGGCAAGGTACTTTATGTAAACAGCTCCCTTGCATCAACCCTGGGCCAACTTGAGCATGCCATAAATGTTTCTGAATAGTGGTATTATGGATAAACTAGGGGTAAAGACGTTCTTCTTTGCTATAGGCAACTACAGCAGGTTCAGCATACTTACTGCCTTAACAGAAAGAGACATGAACGTAAGCGAGATTGTCAAGGCAACAGGCATAGAGCAGAGTAATGTATCGCACCACATGGACTGCCTTTTGAATTGCGGTTTTGTAAACGTAAGGAAAGATGGCAAGGCACGCATATACAGCATTAACGCAGAGGCAAGGCCGATAATAAGCGGAATATTGAAACACATACAGAGATACAGTCATGAAATAATGACCTGCGACTTGGCAAATAAGGAGTACATTTCTAAGGTGATTGAATAGGAGGGTTCGAATACGCAATATTAGGTCAGGGATCTGCAGCATTCGCTGCTGCAATAAAAGCAGACAGTTTAGGGATTAAGACTATAATGATCGGAAAGGGCGCCACTAAAGGCGCTGTTTTAGGAGGCACATGCATCAATGTAGGCTGCGTGCCAAGCAAGAGGCTCATAGCTGTAAGCTCCTTCATGGAAGAGTTGGGACAGAAGAGGTTCGGTGGCCTAAGCTATAGTATAGGGAAGCCCGATTACGCCAGGATAATGGATGAAAAAACGCGCTTGGTAGATGAACTGAGAAAAGAGAAATACAAAGATGTCTTGGAGAGCCTGGAAAATGTTACTTATATCAATGAGACTGCATCGTTCGTTGATAAGAATACCGTAAAGGCAGGTAGGAATGAGGTAAATGCAAAGAGCATAATGATAGCCACAGGAGCTCGCGCGGCTGTTCCGCAGATAAAAGGAATAGAAAAGTCAACATATCTTACTAACGAAGAGGCGTTGTCACTTAGGAAGCTGCCCGAGTCAATCATAGTGATAGGGGGGCGGGCAATTGGCCTGGAATTCGCCCAGATGTTTGCGAATCTTGGGGTAAAAGTGACGCTGTTGCAAAGAAGTGATAGGATAATACCAAACTGGGAACCTGAAGTTAGCAGCCATCTTACCTCTTATCTGAAGGCAAGCGGTGTGAAGCTGGTTACAGGAGCTGCGCTGGTTAGCATTGTGGCAAGCAAAAGGAATAAGGCAATAGAGGCTATGGTAAACGGCAGGCAAACCGTTTTTGAGGCTGAAGAAGTACTGTTCGCTACTGGTCGACATGCAAACACAGAAAGCTTGAACCTGGATGTTGCTGGAGTGCAGCTGAATGCCAAGGGATTCATAAAAGTCGATAAACAACTTAAAACCACGGCAGATGGCATATATGCTGCGGGGGATGTAACTGGAGAGCCTATGCTCGAGACTCTGGCGGCCAAGGAAGGCAATATAGCCACCGCAAATCTATTCCAACATGCCGGGAAAGAGGTAAACATTAACGAGGTGCCCAGTGCAATATTCACTTATCCCGAAGCTGCCATGGTGGGCCTGACCGAGGAGCAGGTTGTAAATAATGGAATAAGATGCGCGTGCAGTCCCCTTGAAATGAAGCTGGTGCCAAAGGCAAGAATAATAGGGGACCAAAGAGGCTTAGTAAAGATAGTAATTGATAACAAAACCAAGAAGATACTAGGCGTGCATATGCTCGCGCCGCATGCGGCAGATATGATACATGAGGGGGTGCTTGCAGTCAAGTTTGGGCTTACTGTAGATGACATAATAGATACGGTCCATGTCTTCCCTACGCTTAGCGAAGGGTTCAAACTGGCGGCGCAGGCTTTCTATGAGGATGTTTCTAAGCTGAGCTGTTGCACTGCATAGAACATATGATGAGAGAGCAGATAGCAACGCGTATGAAGGCTTCATGCAATAATTAGGCAATATGGATGGTTTATGCTTTGCATGATCGCACTATTACGCAAGAATTTCCTGAGGGCAAATCAGTCGCTCATGCAACCATGCATATGGCCCCATATACGCATGCCGATGCGCTAACTAATGGTTTCATCAGTTAGTTGATGCTGTAGATATACCAGGATCAGCACGCCTTAACGCACCGTAATCGTGGTTTAGCGTTCTCTCGATCTGACCTATTACGCTCACTTTCTCATCATCTTCAAGTCTGAGTATTACTTTAAGCGCAGTAAGGTCTTCGCGTATTATTCCCGCGAGCTCTTTCTTTCCACCAACGGACCTCAGGTCAAGTTCCTTAAGCCTTTCCAAGCCGTCCTTGTAGCGGAAATTCTCTCCGTTCTCGCCCTTTGCCTTGCCTGGGCCAAAAGGAAACTTTATCCCGTATCTGGATTTTACCGAGGTCACAAGCTTTTCTACGGCGCCGCTTGCTATAGTTTCTGTATCAGTTATCCTTTCCAAGCCCCGTTTTATCGCAAGGTCAAAGAGCGCCCGTTCCCTAAACCCTCTCGCTCCGGCTCTTGCCATGGCTACTAGGTGCGCGGTTGTCTTGCCTGTTGTGCCGGCATTCCTACGCGCAAGCATATTGAAATTGCCTGACCACGCCATGCTTGATGCAAGGGTAGGGCTGTACAGTATGTGGCGTGCAAGGCTCTCGGCCGTATCCCTGGGAATCTCGCTAGACGGTCTTAGCCTGGCTTCTGGCCTAACACGCGTAGGCATGCGATAAACCTCCACAATAAGATAAACAAGCGGCTGGCCTACTTATAAGGATTTACTACAGAATTGGTAAAGACATATGAAATCTTTATATTGGTACCCGGCATAGAGTAATCATTTCTGCCCCAGTAGCTCAGTGGTAGAGCGCCAGTTTTGTAAACTGGATGTCGAGGGTTCGATTCCCTTCTGGGGCTTCCGGCATTTCATCCGGGCTCAGCGGTTTTAAATAGCTTGACAAGGCAATGTGTTTATGGCCAATATGAAGCTTAAGAGATATGGGCTGGAAGCCGTAGCCAAGATTCTGATATTTGTGGGATTCCTCTTCGTCCTCTTTTCCTGGGCTGCCAGCGCCTATTATTTAGGGCCAATAGGCAAGTTTGCTCTGTTTCTGGTACCACTCATATTCACATGCGTGCTGGCCGTGCTTCTTTTGGTGATCAGATACAGATACACACTATTTGAGGGATATCCGTATCTTATGAGCCTTCCGTCGTTGTTTTACCATATAAAAGAGAGGAAGGGATCTGACAACAGGGGTATTGCGTTTAGCATGATATTCACAGTGCATGCACTGGTGATTGCCT
The DNA here is from genome assembly GCA_021804105.1 of Microcaldota archaeon. Lineage (GTDB taxonomy): Archaea > Micrarchaeota > Micrarchaeia > Micrarchaeales > CABMGC01 > JAKAVK01. Next base: position 4,549 of record JAJZKP010000003.1, read on the forward strand.
TTTTGGGGATTATGAGCCTTGTCCTGGTGGTCAGCATAGGGTCTAGCATTAGGAGCGGCATGGCGTCGGTGATCTTATACCCGTATTTGCTTATAATTGCAATTCTCATCGTCTCGGTATTGCTGCAGTACCGCAGGATCTACATCAGGTTTGTTAAGTAGGCCATAGCAAAGATTTGTTGTGCGAGAAACAGGAGCATTGCATAAATTATTTAATGTCAATAGCAATAGAGTATCTGTTGGGTAGATAATATTTCGATAGGAGACGACATAAAAGACTTTTTTGTCAAGCAGTTCGTCATGCCTAACATGTTCCTTTCGGATATTCCAGGCTACCTGATTGGCAGATATCACGACTTTCAAGGGGAGGCAGTCTATGTAAGAAATACCTTCCTTTCAGAGTCATTTTTTCTCAAGCTTGAGGAGAAGGTATCGCGCACCATGGGCAGCGACGGGCTTGCAAAGTTATACGGAGCAGGAAAGAGGTATGGCTATAGGTTCTGCTCCCTTGTAAGGCTGCCGAGATCTGAAGTCAAGTTCTCGGTAAGATTGCTCTACGAGTTCATTGAGGCAATATATGCAGATAGCATAGATACCAATGTCGATATGGAGCAGAAGGTGCTCACAATAACTACAAAGAACCTCGCCGTAACGCGCGTGAATGGGGGCGGCTTTCCGATTGTTGGGGGAAGCGCAGGAGTATGGGCCTACTTGCTAGGGGATTTTGACACGATTGAGTGCGGCGTTACCCACATTGCTGATGACAGGTATGTGTTGGTATGCGGGCCCCCAGAAAGGCTAAGGGAGAGTGGGATCAATTTCTACGAATCCCGCGGAGCGCCAGACATGGGAGATATGACGCTATATAGGCAACTGAACCAACCGCCAGACATAATATCCCCAACAGCATGCAACCTGGAGAGGCTGTTAAGGGAGAGTATCCTGTCAAATGGGCATGGCTCGCTTCAGTTTGAGTTTCCTCATGAGCGTATGCTGTCTACCGAGATATCGCTGCCATATGAGCTTGAATCTCTTTTGGGAAGCCAGATCCTGTATGAGTCGGCCAGGGAGTCCTTTGAGCTGATAGGCAAGGACGTGCCTAAGCAACAAGACAGATATTCATTCCTGGCGGACATGCTTACTGCATTCGGATACGGTATCGTCACTGTTGGGAGAGGCGTTAATTCTGAGGAGTTCAGGTTTGCCGGTGCTCCTTGGTATAGCTCTGCGAAGGATTCCGACTTTCCGATATTAAGGGGCGCCATTGAAGGCTTTATAGCAGGGCAAACCGAGAGTCAAGTCAAGGCAGTCTATGTGAAGTCGGAATTGCGCGACAATCTGACTGTGCATATAGATGCAATCGTATGACAAACTTTTTGGGATTTAGCATTAAGGCATGTGTCACTTAAGGCGGCGTTGGGCTGTTTTGCTTGAATGGGCTTGCAAGAGCCTTGGCAGGTCAGAAGAGCTTAATAAGGAAGAATCCCAGGACAAAACTAACAATGGCAGTAGATATCCATGATGCAATTATTGTAATGGCTGGCCTTCTCCTCAACAGCCTTGTTTTATAGCTAAGGCCGGCGCCGTACAAGCTTGCTGTGAAAGTCTGCGTGTTCGATGCTGGTATGCTGAACATAGTTGCGATTTGCACTATGGCCACAGACATAGCCTGGGATACCAGAGCGTTGAGGTACCTTAGGGGCAGTATCTCATTGCCCATTCTCTTAAGCTCGCCGGAACTAAGGAGGACGCTGCCGGAAATTATTGCAACTATGGCTATAAGCGCGCTATACAGCGGACTTATTATTCCTGAGGTGGATGCAAATACAAACCCTATAGTGTTTGCTCCAAGAACGAAAGCACTTAAGAATGACGCAATCACAAGGAGAAGTTTCATCCTGCGCACGGCGACCCAGACACGCGCCTTTGGCAGCGCCTTGAATGCCAGTTTCATTATGGCAATGGTGGCTACTCCGGCAAACAGGGCGGATATGATCCAGAACACAAGAACATCGGTAACAAAGGCGCCGTTTATTGCAGAACCAACGCCATAGCCAAGTCCGAGGATAACGGCAGTAAACGTAACGGATAGCGAATGCGGCACCCTGAGGAGATGCGCTATGACGAATACCACAAGAGTGACTGCAAGGGAGAGTGCAACCATGTAAGCCGAGTGGATGGGCATGAGGGCGAGCAGGCCGGTCTTGAGCAGCTGTCCTTCAAGGAGATAGCCTGCAGCATATCCCAGGATAGCCATGGCTATTCCAGTTTTCTTGCTCACTATGCCGCTCGATATTATTGGGCCGCAGCATACGGGCAGGTTGTTGCCAGAGACAATGGCGACAAGGAGAAAGGAGAGGATGTATATCAAAAGCAGTATCAATGAACCACTAGGTCAGTATTGAGCGCATCATGCTCTCTATCATATCGGACGTATCTTCGCAGCCATCGAGGACTTCGTCCGCAAGGAAAGCTACGCTTTGTATGTAGTGGAATGATTTAAAATCTATGCCTTTCGTCTTTGCGGCGTAGTCTAGCATCGAGTCTTTTATGTCGTCTCCTTTCTGCTCCACCTGCTCTATCCGCTCCCTGAGCTTTCTGGCCTGCTCAAGTGTTTGCACCTTATGCATCTCATAGAGCAGCACCAAGGCGTTGTTTATTAGGTTGGAGAGCATTAGAAGATTTGACTTGACGTATTCGTCGGCCTTCTTGTTCGAGCCTTTGTACCTGACAGCTACCCTTGCAAGGTTGAATAGCGCATCGACTATATCGTCCTCGCGGTTGACGAATCGCAACATGTCGTCGACAAGATTTGGGGCTATGGCACCTGATGTAACAGAATTTGCAATCTCGAATACCTCTTTGTCCGCATTACTCTCTATTGTCTTGACTCCGCTCAGGTCGTTAGATCCGTTTGCTATTCTGGCGAGCATCTTATTCTCAGCAACTGCCTGGTCTATTATTTTCTTTCCCCTTTCCACCACGTGCCTTTCGGTGCTTCCGTCGAATATCCTGGTCAGGAGATCCATATCATCGCCGGTTCTTGCCAGGCATTTAATCCTGGCAAGTGAGAGTCTCTGCCAACGCATATAAAAGGTTGCTGCAACCGCTGCAGAGAAGGTTTTTAACTTTTTTGAGAGGTTAGCTCCTGCAGACCTAGGGGGTCGGATTTATGGCAGCTGCACAAAGACAGCGGAAGTTACCAGTGCTTGGACCTGATCTATTTAAGGAGCAGCTCAGAGACACGTGTACAATGGAAGAAGTCAGCAAAGTCGTGTTGGGCATACTCGAGGATGTCAGGGAGGCTGGGGCGGAAAGGATAGGTTATGTATCCGGCATGATATCTTCAGATGGACCAGGTTTTGTAGAGAGGAATATAAAAAGGCTGGCGGGATATGCAGAGGTGATAAGAGGCAGAGAACATTTCCCAGTATTCTCCCCCACGGACGTTCTTTTCAATGAATTGTATGTTAGGTTGAAGCATGAAACAGAGCCAAGATGGTATTGGTTCTGGGAGACCATCCTCTCGGGAGGTCAGGTAACTGATGTGTTCTTCACGCCAAGGTGGGAGAGCTCGCTGGGGGCTCGGGATGAGGAGAGGGTGGCAAGAAAGATAGGATTGAATAGGCACTACTTGGAAAATGACCCGTTACTACTTAGCATTAAGGATGCTGTTCGTAGATGATCAGACATGCGATGATGCTTTAGACTTATAGTATGCGAGTACCGAGTCGGACATTATCGGATCCGGGTCTGCGCCTAACGCCCTAGCGATTCTGCACATAGAATCGCTGTTGAGCTGGAGATCCATGCTGTATAGGTAATATAATGCAATTATGTAGATAACAGGGTTCTTGAATTGTAATGGTTCAAATTCTTTGAGAAGCCCCGCCTGCGGCTCGATGCCCATCGACTTTATGAGCAATGATATATTATCGACGGTCATCTCCCTGCCTGCAAAGGCGAGGCTGCCGATAGCAGTAAGGTATGGTAATGCCTCAGGCCCGATTGCAAAGTGAGCCGAACTTGCTTCTATTATGGAGTTGAGTTCGCGGATGGCAAGCTCAGACATGTCATTGGAAAGGTCAATCATGCCCAGATACAGCTTCTTGAAGAACTTCTCATCGGCACCGCCTTGGTTCATCTTGGTGCTGATGAAATTATACGATCCCTGCAGGTACTCTCTGGAATATTCGATCACGTATCCGGCTATCCTGTGATCCGGTGGCACGCCCATGCTCCTCACTATCTCCACCACTAGGTCTATAGTAGGTTCCCTGCCATTGGCTTTTGCGAAATATACGGCATTTACATATATTAGATCGTTCTTGTAGTTGAGCTTGCTAATGGCATCAAGATAATCCACATTAGGCTCTTTTCCCACAGCCCGTATCAAGTCCGATATTCCCTCTGCGGTTATGTCCCTCCCGGAGAATGCGAGAGCTCCAGCAGCAGCTATGTAACCTATTATGCCCTGGTCCATATGTGACATCACTACTGGGGCATAGGTGGCACGCAGGAGCTCCATGGTGATTATGTTGGCACATGTACCCATGCCATTCCTTATGGCTTTGGCAGCTATCTGCTCGATCTCTTCAGATGTGATTGCAGAGTCAGGCTTTTCCGAGTAATTCATTCCATTCACGTGGCATCACCGCTGCTAAAGCATATGGTGCAGGATTCTCTTGAAAGGTCGGGTTGCATGTCTATCCCTGCCTGGCGTTTAGACCCTGAATAGAGCCAGAAGTTATACGACCTTGCAGGACCCATGTTGTTTATGCCGTCATTTATGTTTATATGCCTTTTTCCGCGTCCCGCGGTTCGTTCTAGCTCAATACATAAATGATATAGGACTTCCGCTTATGCTTTTAAATCTGCGCAAGTCAGATGTTATTAATGGTGAAAAAACCGAATTCTAAGAAGAAATTGTCTAGGTACTGGTCGGTAGCTGGCTATGCAATCCTGCCGGGGCTAGTCACTGCAGTAGTAGTTATGCTGCTTTACTGGCTTCTTTACGTCATAAATTCCAATTTCTTATATAGCGAGACTTCTTCAGTGCTTCTCTTTGCATCATTCGGCTCTAGCGCTTTCTTGATGTTCATGGCCCCGTACTCAAAGACCGCAAGGCCAAGCAAATTCGTCAAAAGCTACCTCCTTGCAACTGCAATGGGATCCGTAGGGTATGCTTTTATCGGGGCGGTATCGATATTTCTCGTGACAGGCATAATGATGTTCCTGCTCTCTGTGCTCCTTTTCATAACGCGCAGCGAACATCCGCCAGCCATAGGCATAATGCTTGCTTTCGTGTTCTATCGTGTTGACGTATACGGGATTCTAGTGGTGGTTTCCGGTGTTGCCTTCCTTTTGGCCATAAGGATGCTGCTATCAAAATATCTCTACCGTGCAGACTTTATGCTAGACAGAATGGCAGACATATTGTAGCGGCATTCTTATACGGCATCGCTTAGGCAGGATTATGGGCCTGCAAACGGTACTTATGCGAATGTTCGGTATATAGCTACTCTGGCTCGCAATTTGCAAAGGTTTAAGTAAATTCATTCCAATCCTTACTTGTTGCTTTATACTGTAGGTCTTGTTGTGTTTCTGTCACTGCTGCAGGTAATTTCAAGCTCCGCGATACTGGTAGTCATAGCCCTCATAATAATAATAGGCTATATAGCATCTGCAATATTCAGGCGTACCAGGGTGCCTGAACTCCTGATCCTGATGCTTATAGGCATCTTTCTTGTACAGATAGCAGATATTATACCGGTGAATTACCTTGGGGTGCTAAGGTCTCTCGCTCCCCTATTCAGCAGCCTCGCGCTTATAGTAATAATGTTCAATGGCAGCAAGGAGCTTAATGTGAGCGATCCTGCACTTAGGAACTGGAAAGGGATAGCGCTTGGATTCTTGGATGTCTTCATTTCCATAGTTGTCGTTGCCTCCTTTGTGCATTATGTACCATGGCTGCAATGGCCGTGGATATACGGCATAATACTTGGTACCATACTAGGGGAAACAACAAATATAGTGGTAATACCGTTCATCAGAAAGGTCAAATTGAGCAAGGAGATGTTTGGGGCCATGTTTACCGAGACTGCGCTGAACTCGCTTGTTGCCATAGTAGTGTTCTCCTTGCTGCTCCTGTTTGTAACACACCAGGTTGTTACTCCGATATCGTTCGCTTCTTACGTACTCGATTACCTCAGCTTTGCCATAGTAATGGGCCTTATCGCGAGCATAGCGTGGCTTTTCGTATCGAATGTGCTTACGATAGCCAGGGAGTATGTTGCTACGCTTGCAGTTGCCATACTCCTCTATGGCTTCGTTACCATATTCAATGGCGCTGCGATAATATCGGTCTTGATTTTCGGCGTGGTGATAGGAAATGAAGCCCTGTTCAGGGAGATGTATGATAAGTTGGTCATAAAGAAACAGAATAATAATGAGAACGAACAGGAAAAGGCTGACAGCAAGGATGATGCAAAGAAGTTAAAGAACAGCAACCCAGTTGGACTTATGGAAGTTCAGAAGGAACTTGAGTTCCTGATAAGCACTTTCTTCTTCGTCTTTATGGGCATGATAACGATATTGTCGGAGCAGTTCCTCATTTATGGCCTGGCGATAGCGGCTCTTCTCATAATCTCGAGATATGTGGAGGTGCGTACAGTGCTCTTCAAGAATTCGCCCGAGGACAGGCGACTGGCTTTTTCGCTTCTGCCAAGAGGCCTGACTGTTGCTACATTGGCAACCATAGTATACGGGATGGGGGGCACTTACTTCATGCAGACCTTCTACATTTCCTTCATGGTCATAGTTGTGACGGCAATAGTCTCAAGCCTTATGCTAAACAGAGTACAGGTAGAAGTAAAGCCGCAATAGTGCCTGCGCTCAGACTGTTACTTGATCTTCCGGTTTCTAATGTTGCGCAGCAACAGAGCGTTCATTATCTTGTCGTAGTGCGAGAATAGGAATATTGCGGCAAATACGATTACCGAGAGCACTACTATTGCGGTTAGAACATAATCGAGCAGGTATATCGCGTCGACAGTGTAGACCACCCTTCCGTAATTTATTGATATAAGCGTGATTATTGATATGCATATGTCTACGAAAAGCGAGGCGAAGGCTATCTTCTCTAACGCGCGTTTAAGCCGGGCCGTTCTCTCGACTCGATGCATGTTTGTATCCTTTCCCAATTCCGTGGGGGAGTTCTCTACAGCATATGTGTTCACGCCGTTTTCATTTCCAACGCCGGGCCCGCTCCCGCTCTCCTTCGTGTAGGCTCCCGTCGACTTTTCGGGCTGCGTAGCGCCTGATTCTTCTAAGTGAGGCTTGTCCATAGAATAGCATATCTCATTTCTATAACTTATTTATTGTTTTGCCCTGTATCGGTGAGCATCCGTCAAAGCACATAGTTATTTATTCGATCATGCCTAGATTAAGAGCAATAAGTTAGAGGGATATGCAAGAGGGGGAGTGTGAGTGAAGTACATCATAGTATCGAACAGATTGCCACTCTCTTTTATTAAGGGAGATGATGGGAAAGTAGCTGCAAGGGAAGGGGCCGGAGGGCTTGTAACCGGGGTTCGTTCTTATCTTAATGCAAAGGGCATTGAGGATTACGTATGGATAGGCTGGCCCGGGAGTACGGTAAAGAAAGATGACGAGGACCAGGTAAGGCGACTTGCGAAGGAGAATAAGAGCATACCTGTGTTCCTGGACGAAGAGACATATAACAGGTTCTATAATGGGTTCTGCAACAGGACATTGTATCCGCTCTTTCATTATTTCCCACAGTTTGTAGACTACGATGACAAGAATTGGGAGACTTATAAGAAGGTGAATGAGATGTTCAGGGATGCCGTGATGGAAGTGGCAGAGCCTGGAGACATAATATGGGTGCACGATTACCATCTGATGCTCCTGCCTGCAATTCTCAAGTCAAGCGGGCCAGAATCAAGGATTGGATTCTTCCTGCACATACCTTTCCCTGCTTATGAGATCTTCAGGCTGTTGCCCAGCAGGTGGAGCAGGGACCTGCTTACGGGAACTCTTGGGGCTGACCTTATAGGATTCCATACATACGATTACATGCAGGACTTCCTTACGTGTGTATCAAGGCTTCTTGGATATGAGAGCAACCTCGGGTATATAGAGGGGCCTGATGCAGCGCTGAAACGGGTTGATACGTTTCCTATGGGCATAGACTATGGCAAATTCCAGAAGGTGGCAATATCCGAATCGGTAATGAGGGAGCGGAAGAAACTGGAAGAAACGTTAGGGGGCAATCGCATTATATTCTCGATTGACAGGTTGGATTATACGAAAGGCATACTGAACAGGCTCAAAGGATACGAGCTATTCCTTGAGCGGAATCCTGGAATGCGCGGTAAGGCAAGGCTTGTCCTTGTAGTGGTCCCGTCAAGGGAAAACATCCCGGAATATGGAGACCTCAAGATAGCCATAGACGAGAAAGTAGGCAATATCAACGGGAAATTCGGCATGATTAACTGGACCCCGATAATCTACCAGTACAAGTTCATAGACTTTGAGATGCTAGTAGCGCTGTTTGGCATGGCAGATGTAGCGCTGATAACTCCCCTAAGGGATGGGATGAACCTGGTTGCAAAGGAATATGTGGCAAGCAAAATAAGATCATCAGGAGTTCTTGTTCTGAGCGATATGGTAGGTGCTGCAAAAGAGCTGGGAGATGCGGTGATAATAAATCCTAATCACCCCAGTGAGATCTGCAGCGCAATAGAGACTGCACTGAACATGCCTAAGGAAGAGCAGGAACAGAGAATCGCAGCAATGCAGGACAGGGTAAGATCTTATGATATAATGAGATGGGGTAATGATTTTATCAAGGAATTGGATGACCTTAAAGAGATGCAGGATGTCTTCAATGCCAAGCTGCTTGGAAAGAGCGAAGGAAAGCTCCTTGAGGACTACAGGAAGTCCAAACGGGCGCTCATACTCCTTGATTACGACGGAACGCTTGTCCAGTTCACTGATGAACCGAAAAAGGCCGCCCCTCCAAAGCAGGTAACAACACTGATTAAGGCGCTTTCTTTAGATCCCAAGAACCGCGTGGTGGTCATAAGCGGTCGGGATAAAGGCACGCTTGATAAGTGGTTTGAGGGATTGAACGTAGACCTAGTGGCAGAACACGGAGTACTGGTCCGTGAGCATGGATCTGAATGGCGTTTCCTTAGGCCGCTTACTGTCGAATGGAAATCGATGATAATACCAATAATGAATGATTATGCCAACAGACTTCCAGGATCGCGTGTGGAGGAGAAGGATTTCTCAGTTGTGTGGCATTATCGGAAAGCCGAATCGGAATTCGCATCGCTGAGGGTAGCAGAGCTATTCGATAGCTTAAGCAAGCTCACGGCGAACGCCGACGTGCAGGTATACAAGGGCAACAAGATAATAGAGGTGAAGAATTCCGGAGTGAACAAAGGTACTGCAGCTTCATTTTTCATAGGAAAAGAGAATCCGGATTTCATACTCGCACTGGGAGACGATTACACTGACGAGGACACCTTCAGGCTTCTCCCTAAAGACGCTTACTCGATAAGAGTTGGGATTACTCAGTCATATGCACGGTTCAATCTGCATAGCACTAAGGAAGCTTTGCAGCTTCTTGGCAAGCTAATTGAATGACAATGCTTGCCGGTTGACCATCAGTTCCAGTAGGATAAAGATACCGCTGCAATTTAGACAGGGTTAGGCTTGAACCTCTCCTTTACCTCGGCCATTTCCCCGTTTATCAGCTTCTTCCATTCGGAGAATTCGCTTATACGCGGGTATTTTGAATATAGCTCGTTCATTCTTTTCATTTTCTGCACGGTAAAGAGCAGGTTCTTGAATGCGTTTATGTTGCCTATTCCGCTAAGCACCTTGTTGAATGTGCCTGCGATGCCTATCTTTGGTATCCTGCCATAGCTTATATCCTCGGCTTCCTTCTTGGTCAGGAAATGGCTCATGCCGTAGTTGATCAGGTCGTTATTGAGTGATTGCAAGTATATCCTGAATGCCTCTAGCGCGGCAGTCTTGTTTCCGTACAGGTTGTTGTACTTAACGTTGTACTCCCATATCCTCTCCAAGCTCGTATCTTTTGCAGCGACAGCGTCTCCGGCAACCTCCCCAGCCAGCACACCTGCAACCATTGCGGGGCCTATGCCGCCTGCGCTTATAGGGTTCGGCATTGCCATGCTGTCTCCTGCGCCCATATATCCTGGGAAGACCAGGCTATCGAACTGCCTCTTCACGGTAACGGACCAGTAGCCCTTGCCGTTTCCGTCTGCGGGATCGATTTCATAGCTCTTTATCTCAGGATTCCATTTTATATAACCGTCAATCAGTGAATGCAGTGTGTCTTTCTTTGCAAGCTTCTCATTCCTTATTTCAAGGCTCTTCTTCTCCACGCCAACTCCTACGTTTATCCTGCCGCCCGTCTTTGGGAACACCCACCCATAGCCTCCGGGCGCAAGTACCTGGTTGAGGTGTATCAGTGCATTCTTTGGGTCATAGTAATTGATGTCGTTGCCATTGTGCTCGAATTTCATTATGTACCTTCCCGTAGATTCTATGTCATCAGTGCTTACCGTATTCTCGATGTACTCATTGGGGGGCAGCTTCCTCCGTAGCGTGCTTGCTATCCCAAGGGTGTCTATGACAAGTCTCGAGCTTATCTTTACCTGCTCGCCCTTCTCGTTCCTGCCATAAATTCCCACCACCTTATTGTTTTCTATTATCGGGCCTTCAACCTCGTAATGGGTCCTGTATTCGGCGCCAGCCCTGACCGCCATTTCTGCGAAGAATTTAGCAGCTTTTGGCCGGTCTAGGCTGAATCCCTCACCTTCAAACGGGAACTTGTTTTGCATGTCAGGGCTTAGCACCTGCACGCCGTCTACCCGCAGGTCAAGCACCGGGCTGCTGAGCTTTATGTTCAGCTCTTTCTCTATGAAGTCGATATGGCTCTTTGCAACGGCATCTCCACAGACCCAGCCCCAGTTAGTCTTCTTTCCTACCTGTGTGCTGTCATTCCTGTCGAGCATGAGCACCTTGGCGCCCTTCTGTGCCGCAGCGGTTGCTGCAAGGGCTCCGGCCATGCCTGCGCCTGCGACTATAATATCAAATTCCTCCAAGAGTTCACCTGATGCTTATTCCCCAGATTATTTTATTACCACTATAGGTATGACACCTTCACTGAACTCCACTTCAGCCAAAGCCAGTGGGTCTGAGATGCCTTCCGGGATCTTTATCAGTGGCGGAGCGCCATATGCCAGCTGTAAAGCTCGGGCGCCTATTATTCTGGCTTTCTCATATCTTGTATATTCCATCAAAACACGAAGCGAGACTATCCTTAAGCGATAGGTCAATACACTTATGCGAGCATAAGATTTTAAGCCTTTCGCGAATCCTTTTTTGGGCTCCGGCCAAGTAACTATGCTATATAAGGCATGAGTGCTATAGTATTAGCATGTCAATAACAGGCATATTCGGAGAGAGCTTTGACACCATATGGAAATACCCCAAGGCAATACTCCCATACCTTGTTATGGAGCTGGTAATCTCTCTGCTCGTAATAATTGCTGTTTTCGAGCTTGCCGGTACGGCAGTGGCCACAGGGATAATCTCAGCGGGCTTCTGGGCCCTCATAATAGGCATTATAGTAATGTCATTCGTCATAGGCATGTTCATAACGCCCCTGTTTTATGGCGTATATACAAACATAGAAGTGCAGAAACTTAAGAGGAAGAGACTCTCTCTGCGCTCAGCATACGACGCTACAAAGACAAGATATGGCACACTTTTCTGGGCCGGACTCGCCAACCTTGCGATATATCTGGCAATTATTATAGTATTCGCAGGCCTGCTGTTAGGATATATAGGGGCAAACGGTACGGTGCTGGCTGCGCTTGGCTCAGTGCATACGGGAGCCGTGCACACTTCAGTACTGAGACCTCTGGTCGCGTTAGCCGGCTTCTTATTGCTCTGGGCAGTACTGCTTGTTCTCTGTACTGGCATTGCTGCCATATTCCTTTTCCAGTATGTGCCGATTGTAATATTGGAGAAGCGTGGCGCGTTGGACTCCATAAAGAGAAGTTTCGAGGTAGGCAGGAAGAACTTCTGGAGCATACTGGGAGTGCTTGTGATATACATGATAATTGTACTGCTTGTCTACTTCGTTGTGGGGATAATAAGCACGCCTTTCGACCTTGCAAGCAGGGCTGCAGGGAGCCTGGTCCAGATATTGATCTCGTCGATAGTCGGGAGCTTTGTCTACCCGTGGTATATTATGATCATGACCTCATTCTACAATAGCTATGTCAGGAAGATAGCCCAGTAGGCCTTGATGCGCCTGCGCGGGACAGCTCGCGCACTATTGCGGGCTCCTCTTTTGCAAGGTCGCATCTCTCGCCCGGATCCTCGGTTGTATTGTAGAGCTCGTCCTTTCTGCCGTTCCTGTAGTGTATGAGCTTGTAATCGCCTTTGTAGATTGCAGTGGCAAATGTATTCTGCCTGAGCTTGGCCCTATAGATAGCGTCTGCACAGCTTGACCTTGACCTTAGGAGTTTAAGCAGATACGTGTCCCACACCTCGGTTATGCCTGTGTGATCTGAGAATACATACTGATCCCTTCTCACCGAACCGTCGACCACTTCAGTCTTGCCGAATCCTATATCGAGTATGGTGTCGTGCAGCGCAGTTATGCTCACAGGTTCATGTATCCTCTCGCGGGTGTTGACCTGCCTGCCGTTCTCGAATTTCGCTGCTATGAGCGGCACCCTTACTATCTCATTGTATGGAAACATGTTATGGTACATCTGGCCGTGCTCAAGGAAGCCCTGGCCATGATCCCCGGCGAGTATCATTACAGCGTTGTCTAACAGCCCGTTCGTCTTCAGGTTCGCCAGCAGGTTTCCCAGCTGCCTGTCCAGGTATTCCATGCGCTTGTCCCTTGCCAGTCTTATCAGGCCAATGCTATCGTGAGGATCGAGGATGCCAGAGAGGTAGAGCCACTTGTCCTGCTCCACGTAGTCATTAGAAACCATATTCGTAGGGTATCCCTCGTGTGCCTCCATATAGTTTATGAAGAGGAAATTGCCGCCGCTGGGTAGGCCCTTTGAGTAGTTGTGCACGAGCCTATTGGTGGGGCTTGCACCTTGGTCCAGGCTGTAGTACATCGATTCCTGTGCATATTCCCTGTTCAGCTTGTCCCTAAGGCGCAGGTAGAGCCTATCCAGGCTATTGCGGGGTATGAATCTGCTTACTAGATATGACAACTCGAGGATCCTGTTCCGGAAAAGATCGTTTCCGACCAGCCTGAGAGGCGCCTTTATCTTCATCTTCTTCATCTTCTGCGAGGCTATAGCCACGCTATCTGTATAAGAGAGATACGAGAACCCCTCAGCTATTCCAGTATATCTAGTCACAAGGGGGTTGTTTGAGAAGAGCGCGGTGGTGTACCCGAGATAGTTGAGCTTCTTTGCCAGTGTCATCTCACCTGGTTTTATGAGTCTGGACTTTACCAGAAATGGATCGATGTGCTCGTCCGGATTCTTCATTTTGTCCTTCATCAGTTCCCTGATATGTGCCACCCTCTTTCCGGTGAAGAGGGAAACGTGTGAAGATGCCGTGTACGTACCTGGAGATACGGCGTTCTCGTAGATGGCAGAGCGCAGGCTTAGCCTGTCGATGTTAGGCAAGTCAAGGTTGCTGCCATATGCGCCAAAATAGTCAGCGCGTGCAGTGTCAAGCATGATAAAGATTATGTTGGGCCGAGAGGAAGGCATGCTCTATCCCTTGCGCCGGAACTATTAATAGCTTTCCGGGCATTTCGCTTTTCCTCAAATGCAGGTTTTCTTATTTCGCTTTCTGCATTTAACTTCAGCGGACAGGAGAGTAGTCCTTGTGCGACTCTTTCAGCAGGTGGAACTTGAGGAAGTTGGTCACATAGAACCAGAAATACTTCTTCATGCCCCATTTCTTCACGCGCCTTATGCTTGTCTGCACTATAGCATCGTTGCTAAAGACCATCTTGCCCTGACGCTTAAGCCTATTCGAGAGCTCCCAGTCCTCGTATGATATCATAGAGTCTTTGAATCCGTGCACCTTCTCAAATGCGCTCTTCCTGACGGCAAAGTTAGAGCCAACGAAAGCCGGCCTTCTTAGCAGCATGCTGAACTTTACGAAGTATACGGAAACAAGCCTGTAGCCGCGCATGTATTTCCAGCCTGCCTTCTCAAACGGGTATATGGGCCCGGTGGCGGCAACAACGCCACTGTCCTCCATTATGTCCTTGTATGTTCTAAGCAGGTTCTTCGAAGGGACGGTATCTGCGTCAAGGAATACGAGTATGTCGCCCTTTGCTATCCTTGCTCCTGCATTTCTCGCCCTGCCCGCGCCTTGTTTCTTTAGGAGTATTACGCGGGCGCTGGCTTTGGCCAGTCCACGCGTGCGGTCTGTACTACCGCCATCTACCACAATTGTCTCAAAATTCCTGAATGTCTGTTTCCTTAATCCGCCAAGTGCATTACCTATGTACTTTTCTTCATTCAGTGCCGGTATGATTACGCTTATTTCTACATCCATCATATGAATAGCCAGAGTGGACTATAAAAAATAGACGTCTCAGCGCACAAGCTCGTAATCCGACCGGACCTTATGCGTAAAGTGGTATAGCATTGCGTTGCTCACATGCCAGGAGAAGTATTTTAAGGCGCCCCATTTCTTCACGCGGCGCACGCTTGTATATGCCACTGCATCATCAACGAACATGACATTGCCTATGCGGCCAAGCCTATGCGCCAGGTCCCAATCGTAGTATGTAGGGAGTTTCTCATCCATGCCGCCCACCTTGGCATACGCCTTTCTGGTAGTCATGAAATTGGATCCTATGATTGACGGCTTTCCCATTGCCCTTAGAAGCTTGACTATGTATACAGAGACTATCTTGAATCCGACCCGTGTGCCCCACGTAGTCCTTTCCAGCGGCCTTATTGGGCCTGTGGCTGCGACAATGTCGTTCTTTCTAAATGCTTCGTCATAAGCGAAGAGCATTCCTTTTGAGACAGAAGTATCTGCGTCTATGAACATAAGGAGATCGCCCCTGGCCATCTTAGCTGCAGTGTTGAATGCGTATGTGGGGCCCTTTTTTGTGCATTCGCATATCCTAACGCCCTTGTATGCATGCCTTGCAATATCAACGGTGTTATCTGTGCTCATGCTGTCCGCTATTATAACCTCCATATCACTGAATTTTTGGTCCTTGAGGCTTTGCAGCGTCCTCCCTATATAGCGACCCTCGTTTAATGTTGGTATAATTACGCTTATCCTTGTCATTATGCCATCTTCAGGAATTGGTATAGATACCCTCCCAATAAAGGTATAAAAGGATGTCTCTCGAGATTTATGGCATGGAGGATAGCAGGAGCATCAGCCCCGCGGTAGCTATGGCGGTGGGACTGGGCGCAATAATAGGCGCCGGGATCTTCGTACTAAGCGGAACGGCACTAGCACTCGCGGGTTCCCTTGCCCTTCTCGCCTTCATACTTGTAGGAGTAGTAGCACTACTCGTCGCTTTCGAGATAGGGGAGTTAAGCTCCATTATGCCGCATGCAAAGGGAGCCGCGTACTCATACGTATTCAGCGCGTTCGGAAGCGAACTGGGCTTCATAACAGGCATACTGCTCTACTTCAGCTTCGCTACTGCCATACCCGTGGTTGCACTTGGATTCGGATCGTACTTTGCAAGCATGCTTGGCATATCAACCTCACTAGTCATACCGTTTGCAATGCTCCTGATATTCGTACTCGCAGTTGTCAACCTGCTAGGCATAAAGAAAGCTGCGAAGGTAGACTCAATGCTGGTAGTGATAAAGGTGGCAATACTCGGCATCTTTATCGTGTTTGCCTTAATCTATGCCATGGGCAGCGGTGCAGCGGCATACAGCCATTTCTCGATTGTGCCTTCCAAGGACAGTGTAGCTGCAATATTCGCTGCAAGTGTGGCGATCTTTTTCGCTTTCTCCGGGTTTCAGACCATAAGCACGTTCACTGCCAGGATTCGCGGTGGACCGCGGGCTGCCGCTAAGGCAGTAATAGGAGCAGTGGTGGTGAGCATTATCCTGTATGTGCTGGTTGTGCTTGGGCTGATGTTCCTGGCTCCTGCTTCGTCGTATGGCATATCTGGGGACCCGCTCTCATTCGCGCTAAACGCATCCCATGCCCCGCGCTACCTGTTCTACGTAGTAGACATAGGCGCGCTAATAGCTACGGCCTCGGCTACGCTTGCGATGATGCTCAGCGCGTCGAGGGTGATGTATCAGATAGGAGAGGATAAACTCCTTCCTAGGATAGTAAGGAAATACAACCCTAGAATGGACGTTGCCTCGAATGCGGTTATAATCTCAGCAGTCATAGGAGTCGTGACGCTCTTTGCAGGCAACATATACGTAATAGCTGCGATCTCCAACTTCGGGCTGCTCTTCTCTTACCTAATGACAAGCCTTGCGCTGATGCATTTCAGGAGGATCAGGGCGCAGGCCGAGTTCCGCGCGCCATTCTACCCTTACCTCCCTATTATAGCCATAGTGGCGATAATAGCATTCATGTACGGCATGCCGCAGGAATCGCTGGTTGTAGGAGTAGGATTGGTGCTCTCGCTTATCGTAGTGTACTATTTCCTCAGGGAGCTCCTGGGCAAGAAGGTAGTGAGAATAAGGCTCTTCAGGTGACTGGATGACTATCAAGAGGCGTAAAGGCAAGGTGGTTTACATTGTTGCTGGGCTGGTGGTAATTGTCTTCCTGGCTGCGGGGCTAACATATCTATTATCGTCATCGCCCATGACACCTCTTCCGGTTCCCACGTCATTCACGGTAGGAAGTAGGACTTTTGCATTCAGCTCTTATGCGCTCAACATAACCGAGTCTGAGAAAGGGCTAATGAATGCAACAGTGACGAACAAGACATTTATGATCTTTATATTCCATAACTCGAGCATTTTCCCATTCTGGATGAAGAATACTTATGCTCCACTTGATATAATATGGATCGAGGGGAACAGCAGTTCTGGAAGAATAGTATACATAGTCAATGCCACTCCTTGCATATCGTATGATCCCGACCAGGCAAATTGCACGATATACACTCCAACTACTATTGCCGACTATGTAGTCGAGGCGCAGTCGGGCTTCGTGCAGAGAAACAATATCTCGCTCTACCAGCAGGTTAAGTTCAATTACAAATGACTAGATAATGCGCAGGTTCAGCGCGCCTTTCAGCTTCTGGGCCAGGGCCTGCACTTCTGGATCCCGCATATTTGCATTGTATTCCCTGCCGCGCAACAGTACCTTCAGCTGACCGGAAATTTCAGTTGCATGGTTTATATCCACAGGCTTGCTAAATGACTCAGGGTTTATTGTCCCGCTGTACCCAACAATTATCCCCGACGTGCAAAGGTCCTGGAGCGCCTTCGTCATGGCCGGGGCAACATTGGGATGTATGAGGTATGAGCCTATCAGCGTGAACCCTGCTTCAGCAGCATAAGCAAGCCTGGCCCTGGCAAGGCTTTTGTATATGCCCATTCCTCGGTATTGGGGAGCTATTGCACCTTTCCAGAACGTTGCGCATGTTTCGGTTGCAGTCTTCTTGTATCTGTCGCGGCCGTATCCAATAATTGCATCGGTATCCCGAAGCTCCACTATATGGGTCACGAATGACTCGCCATTGTATTTGTGGCTGCACCCGTATCGTCTGTGCATATAGCGCTTTTCTTCAAATTCAGAAGCGGCGATTGGAGTTATCTTATCCGCAGGTACAGACTCAAACGATTCCAGCTCTATTCGCCGCATACTGTTGAATTGCTCTAAAGTTAGGTCGCCGATTTCGCAGCAAACCCTGCGTATCTGGAAGCGGGGAAGATCAGCTCCAATTGTGCCACTTGCCACTGCAGGCAACTGCCGCGGTAGGACCTGCGAATATATTGCCATATTTTCCGATTATCTGTATGTTTGGCCCTTAATAATATTTTCCTCGGGCTACAATGACTCCGAGACGATATCCCCGAATGACCTTACGAAATAGGTCACGGATTGCTTGACTGCGCGCCTGCCAAGTGGTGTTATCGAGTATATTACAACCTTCCCCTTCTTCCTGCCGATCACAAGCCTTTTTATGTTCAGCTCCTTGAGTGCAGGATAGAGCGTTCCCGCCTTCGGTTTTTCCCCCCTGCGCTTCTCTATCTCCCTGGCTATCTGTTCGCCGTGCATGGATCTCTTTGAAAGCAGCCACAGTATCTGGAATGAGAGCATTCCACGCATATCGCAACCGCAGTACTCGCTCATACTGTGCATATTGGCAGTGTTATGTTTTATGTGTTATCTAGGCAGAGTGTCAGGCAGTACTGGCTGCTTCAGAGGGTAAGCTATATATATCAGTTATAAGATATCGGTTATTAGATATCGAGTAGGTGATAGCATGAAATATGATGATAGTAGAAAGGAAGAGGAGGATGGCTGGCACAGGAGCCCGTGGAATTTCGGGCGCCTTGGCAACGATTGGAGAATGAGGTTCGGGCAGAGGGGGTGGCTCAGGCCGTTGGTATTCAGGCTGCTCGAGGAAAAGCCCATGAACGGTATAGAGATAATGAACCGCATGCAGGAAATCAGCCAGGGATGGTGGAGACCTTCTCCAGGGTCAATTTATCCCTTGTTGGATACGCTGGCAACCGAGGGGCTGGCAAGGAAGCGGCAGGACGGCAGGTATGAATTGACGCAGAAGTATAGGAAGGAGGGAGGTCCCTCAAGTCAGGTGGATCAGGTACTTGCAAGCATGGAGAGCGAGGTTTCTTATCTCCAGGAATTGGCGCAGAGCAGCAGGGAGGAATTTGAAGAGCACAAAAAGAGGATAACAGGGATAGCACAGAGACTTTCTAAGTTAAAATGATGGTGCACATATGGCTGATGTAATAAGGGTAAGTGGATTGGGCAAGAGATACGGCTCATTTACTGCTGTTGATGGGATCTCATTTAACGTCAAAGAGGGTGAGATCTTTGGGCTGCTGGGACCGAATGGCGCAGGAAAGACCACTACCATCAAGATGCTTACGACATTGCTTCCACAGACATTCGGGGAGGCAACAGTGTCAGGATTCGACATTAGGAAGAAGCAGACCGATATTAGGAGGATAATCGGGATAATATTCCAGGATCCCTCGCTTGACGACGAGCTTACCGGAAGGGAGAACCTTGAATTCCATGCAATACTCTACAACATAGGCAAGGAGAAGCGTGACAGGAAGATAGGAGAGGTGCTCAAGCTTGTGGAATTGGAGGATAAGGCAGATGAATTTGTGAAGAACTACTCTGGAGGCATGAAGAGGAGGCTGGAGATAGGCAGGGGCCTCATAAACGATCCGAAGGTACTCTTCCTTGATGAGCCTACGGTGGGCCTGGACCCGCAGACACGAAGGCACATATGGGAATACATCAAGAGGTTAAACGAGACTCACAAGACTACGCTTATACTCACTACCCATTATATAGAGGAGGCAGACTATCTCTGCAGCAGGGTAGCATTTGTAGATCATGGAAAGATTGTTGCGCTCGATACTCCTACTGCGCTGAAGAACAAGCTTGGAGGAGACGTAATATCAGTGCAACTCGGCAAAAAGAGTGGAGACAATTTCATTAAGGCGCTTGGGAAGCTGAAGTGGGTTAAGACGATGTCGCATCACGATGACTTCGTTGACTTGACTGTTGAGGAAGGGGAAAGGAAGATACCTGAAGTAGTCATCCTAGCGAGGGAGCATAGTGCGGAGATTGCATCAGTGAGCCTTCACAAGCCCAGCCTTGAGGACGTATTCATACATTATACAGGCAAGACCATACGGGACGAGGCGGGGAGTGAGCTGGAGGGCATGCGTGCGCGCTTCAGGAGCAGGTCTATGAGGAGGTAGGCATGGATACGAATGCAATATACGTACTCTGGCTCAGAGACATCAAGAGGTTCATAAGGGCAAGGTCAAGGATAGTTGGAGTTCTCATGATGCCGATAATATTCCTGCTCGGGCTAGGACTGGGACTTGGGAGCCTGGTAAACCTCGGCAACGGCGCCAGCTATTTTGAGTTCATAGTCCCAGGAATAGTAGGCATGACACTGCTCTTTACGTCTATATTCACGGGCTCTGCAGTCCTGTGGGATAGGCAATTTGGATTCCTCAAGGAAATCCTCGTAACCCCAAATTCAAGGGCATCGATAGTTGTGGGCAGGATCCTAGGCGGCGGAACTACGGCTGTGCTGCAGAGCATACTCGTGGTAGTGATAGCCATAATCGTAGGGTTCCACATGACCCTCTCAATAGCCACGCTGATGGTGCCTGTATTCATGGCGTTGATAGCGTGCACGTTCATAGGCCTCGGGCTTACCCTGGGCTCAATGATAAACGATTTCCAGGGCTTCCAGCTGGTGACAAGTTTCTTCACTATGCCGCTCTTCTTTCTTTCCGATAGCATCTTCCCAGCGTCTGCCCTGCCCGCAGCGGTAAGGTACATAATATACCTTAATCCGCTGACTTACGGTGTCGACGGATTGAGGAACGCGCTGATAGGCTCGGGAGCTTTCCCGATCTGGCTGGACTTTGTGGCCATGTTGATATCATCGATAGTGATGGTTGCAATAGCGGTATATGCATTCAACAGGACGGAGGTGGGTTGATCATCCCTTTCGATACGTGCTATTGTAGTTCCTGTACAGCACAAACGCCTCTCCAAGGAGCAGACCGGCCGTGAATGCGAGCAATAGATCCGCACCGTACACTATCGGGGCGCTCTCGAACGCGCTCGCGGCCGCAAGTATTGAAGATATCGAAGTGGCTTCGCTGTATGCGGGATTGAGCAGGAAATCTATGCTTATCCGTATTACGAAAGCAACCAGCCAGAGTATGGTTACCTCATTTGATCTCTTGTACATAACTTTTCCTGCCTTCTCAAACAGATTGGCCTTTTTTCCGAACAGCAGCCCGAGCGCTATGCCTGCTAAAGCAACTGCCGCAAGCACAGCGTCCTGCCAAGGCATCAGGCCCAGAACAAGGAATACGGTAAGGATCATATAGATCACAGGGCGCATGAACAGGCTTGTTACAGAGTATTTGGTGCCTTTCATGCCACGCCATGCCATCCTTGCAATGAAAAATAAGATTATTGCCACTACTATAAAGTCTTCTGATACGGGCATGCTGGAAGATTGAGGCTCCAAGTTAATATGCGTTATGACAGACTGCAGCAGGCCGTGATTCTTAAGCGTTACCATCTTAATAGCATATTATAGGGTGCTTAGGAGAATGCTCAGGACACTTAAGGAAGAGAGCAAGAAGGCAAGGATACAGCTACAATCGGCTATGGAGTACCTGATGACTTACGGATGGGCTATATTAGTGATAGGGCTGATACTGGGCACATTGTATTTTCTGGGAGTGTTCAATACCGCTAATCTCGCACCTAGGGCTCCTCCAGGGGCGTGCACTATCTACAGGCCTGAAGGTCCTGGATCAACAACCAACCTAAACCTGGAGGGAACATGTGGCGATGTGTACCCGCAATTCATACTGCAATCACGTGGCGTTGGCGATTACGTTGATGTGCACGGATCAGGTAGCCCGACCAGCATCCTTAACGTCCAGACCAATAACATAACGATAACGGCATGGGTAATGGTCCTAGGCTCGCCGTATCATGACATAGTCGATAAGGAGGACCAGTACGGGATGAAGATAGATTACAATAATTATCCGCATTCATGCACGCCAAGCAACGCGCTGGGATTCTGCCTGGAGTGGGACACCACAGGCAGCTGGATAGGGCAGAGTTTCCCGATACCTGGAGCCAGCTTTGGCAAGTGGATGTTCCTTGCAGTTACGATGCAGGGAGATGAAAAGTTCTGGTACGCAAACGGGCAGATGATAGGCAACGCGATTGTGCCTGGCACAATCTCGTACGCAGACTCTAATTTTACCATAGGGGCGATCTCGACCGGATACAGCGGATATGGGGAGGCAGAGTGGTTCAATGGCTCGCTCTCAAACGTGCAAGTTTATGATGCCGCACTGACGCCACAGGAGATACAGGCACTTTATGCGGAAGGTATAGGAGGGCCTCCGATAAACCTGCCAGAAACAATAGGCTGGTGGCCTCTCGACGGCAATGCAAATGACTACAGCGGCGATGGCAACACAGGATACATAGTAAACCAGACTTCTATAGACACGTGGGTGCCCAACTACCCTACTCCTTGATCGTATCTAACGTGCGGCCTGCACGCCTCTCCACCGCAGCTTGCCGCTGAGATCGTATGCTTTTGCCGTGCTTGCATTGAAAACGTTGCGCCTGAATAATGGCATTGCCCAGCCATCTCTCTCATTCACACTCACCCCAGTTATCAGGCCGTTGTAAGCAGGCATTACGATAAGTCGTATCTTCTTGTTGAACCTTGCGTATTCTTTTGGGGCGCCGTTGCCTACTCCTGCCACAAGCCATCCTTTTGAGGCACGTCCCTCCGCATTCACTGCGATGTGCGAATGCCCTGCTATTATGTATTCCTTCTTCATCGCGGTCTCGGAAGGCATTGCATTGCCGTGCAGCAAAGCGATTCCGTCAATGATGAGCTCGTTTACCGGAAACAGGCTTATGCCTATGCGCCTCAAGATTTCGGAAAGATGCGCGTCGTGGTTCCCCCTGACTATTGAGATATCTATGTTTCTGAAATCATTGAAGAACGACGCAATGGCCTCGAATTCCTCCCGCGGTGGATAGCCTATGCTTTCCTTTATGTCACCAAGAAGCACCAGTTTCCTTGCCCTGTTCTTCTTGTATGTCTCAAGAAGATCCTGTGCCATGCGGTTTGTGGCGTTGGTAAAGTGGATTCCGGATCTTGCAAGCTTGAACTCGTTGCCTATGTGGAGATCGCTTGCCACAAGGATGCGGCCCTTCTTTATCATCAGCGCAGGGCTCCCCTTTATGAAAGAGATTTGCATAAATTGATGATGGCAAGATAAGCATATAAGTATCCGTATGGCATAGTTAGATGATATTATGGCCTCAGCGGGATCGGTTGGTATAGGCAGGATATACGGCATACCAATTGAGCTCAACTGGATCTTCGTACTTATGATACTTTTCTTCTTCCTGCTCTCCCCGGCTTTTGGAATAATACTCATTCTGCTTTTCGTCTGCGTGCTGATACACGAGCTCGCACACTCAGTCACCGCAATAAGGAACAGGGTGAAGGTAAGCAGGATCGTGTTATTGCCTTTCGGAGGCGCATCCGTAATAGACACGACAAAGATAAACTCACGCGTGGAATTCAACATCTCAATAGCGGGGCCGCTGATGAGCCTCTTCCTCGGAGGCGTATTTGGAATTATAGCAATAGTGCTACCTCCGGGACCCATAGAACAAGTAGTGAATGAGCTCTTTATCCTTAATATATTCCTTGGAGCTTTCAACATAATACCTGCATTCCCAATGGATGGCGGGCGCATCTTCAGGAGCTGGCTGGAGAAGAAACGCAGCTTCTATGACGCCACCATGCTCACTGCAACGGTAAGCCGGGCGGTGCTCGCGATAATCATCTTAACAACGATAGGGTTTGCGCTTTTCTATACCTCATACTCTCTGGGATACCGTGTGTACGTGGTGGCGATTACACTCATAATAGTGGTGTTCCTATATGGCGGGCTTCAGGCGGAGGTGGGTAGTGTCAGAATACGCAAGGAAACTGCAGGAATGAAGGTCGGTGCTGCAGCAAACAAACATTTCGTATATATGGAACCCGATGCAACAATCGATGAACTTTATGAGAAGGTCAGGAGCTCAGGAGAGCACACGGTAATAACAAAGGTTGGCGATTCCTATGGCATAGTAAACCTGGCCAGGGCTAAGAAGGGCGTTGTTTACACTGTATCGCAGATATCTGTGCCCATAATCACCATAGACGCAAATGCTTCTGTTTCGGACGGGTTGTCAAGGCTCACGGCTGCAGACGTAGGCATAGCCGCAGTCAAGCGGGGCAGGACGCTTGTCGGAGTGCTCTCTTACCAGCAGCTGCAGACACTGATTTCCCTGCATATGCTCCAGAAGCGCAGGGAAACAGGCCCTGCTAGCCCGGGTTGAGGACTGCATAGCAGGAGTCCACAGGATAGTTGAATGTGGATCCTATGAATTCTATTAGCGGAGTGGAGAGTACGTAGAGTATCAGCATTATTACGGCAGCTATGACAAGGCCTATTGCCCATCCTTGCATGGTGGACCTGTGCTGCCCTACGCTCGGGAGGAGGTGGCTTCCGGCCCATAGGATTCCACCCATGATGAATAGGAGAAGCGCGAGGATCCCTATGATGAATTGTATCTGGTATATGATCCTGCAAAGCTCTACAACTATGGTGTTTACGCACACATAGCAGGAAGTAGCCCCTGCGCTTATGCAACCGCTGCTGCAGCTTGCCGCAAGCTCACACTGTTGGCCTAACGGGCATGTCCCCGATTGGCACACTCCGGACTGTGCAGTTACAGTCCCGCACGCCGTGTTAGGCGTTGCGGATATCGATGGTATGATAACTGGGGACAGCATCGCAGCGATAAGGAGTGCGATATATGCGTATTTGCGCATCTGCACACCGCTAGAAGATCTCGCCGACCACGGCAGTGACTCCGCCCTTGAGGCTATACGAGTCTATGCCGAATCGTGCTTTGAGGGCTTTTACGACTACACCAGACGTGTTTCCATGATAGCATGCGAATATGGATCCTTTAAGCGAGTCGATGTCTTCATTATTGCCCTCGATTAGGCTGCGTGGATGCACCTGTATGGCTTTGCTTGTGTCTAGTTCCAGGAGGTTCGCTATATAATCCAGCGGCTCGCTTCCCAGCCAGATTAATTTGACACCATGACCTTTGAGCATCTCAGTGGCTTCCTCGAAGTCCACCTCCTTGACCCCGTTTCTCTCCTGCATGATAAGTAAACATGCATTGAGGTATAAAAGCGTTTTGCGCATCAGCATGTTGGTGCATCTAGCGGAAACGTATGATGCTTGACTCAAAGGCAATATTAGCATAACAGATATAACCTTGCTGACTTGATTAGGTAGCATATGGATTACAGGCTCAGGTGCTCCAGATGCGCATCGTATTCCAGGGACAACACCCGCTTCAGATGCAGGTCGTGCGGATCAGTGCTAGAGGTAGAGTATAATTACAAGTCACTTGCACTGCCTGGCAATTTCAGGAGCATGCGCATCAGCAATGAGAAGTACACACCGTTCTTTCCTGTTGAATCCCTGCGTGCAGGGCTTGGCGAGGGTGGGACCCAACTCCTGCAGAAGCATATGCGCGTCACTAAGGGAATAAAGCTTTACCTGAAGATGGAGACCAAGAATCCTACGAGATCTTTCAAGGACCGTGGCTCCTCGGTGGAAATAACCAAAGCGCTTGATTTCGGATTCGATAGGGTTGTATGCGCCTCTACGGGCAACATGGGCATGTCGATAGCCCATTATGCGAAGGCAATGGGGGTCAATGCCACCATATTCATAAGTGCCAACGCAAACAAGGCAAAAGTTGCGAAGATAAGGAAGTACGGTGCGCGGGTTGTGCACGTGGACAAGGACTTCAATGAAGCACTTAGGAAAGCAGAAGCTTTTGCGCTGACTGAATCAGCATTCGTATGCGGTGACTACCATTTCAGGAAGGAGGGGCAAAAGACCGTTATTTACGAGATACTTGAACAGATGAGATATGATGTGCCTGATTTCGTCTTTGTTCCTGTGGGCAATGCCACATTGCTCTCTGCGATACACAAGGGGCTTGTGGAATTCAGGATGCTGGGATGGATAGACAGGCTGCCAAGGATTATTGCGGTGCAGGCGGAAGGCTGCGACCCGCTGGTCAGGGCTTATGGCAGGAAGAGCAGGATAAGTTATATGGTTCCCAACACAGTAGCTGATGCGATAGCTGTTGGATACCCCACGTTCGGTCCACAGGGGCTCACGGCACTGAGGGATACAAGAGGCGATGCTATACGCGTGCCGGACCGGAAGATAATAGAAGCCGCGAGGCTGCTGAGAAAGGAGGGTATCTTCGCCGAGACTGGGGGTGCGACTGGCTTTGCAGGGTTGTTAGAGATGCGCGGTTGGAAAGGGAGGCCGCTTGAAGGAAAGAAGGTAGTGGTTGTGGTTACAGGCAATAATGAGCCAAGGGGTAGGATATGGTCCTAGTCTCGGAAAAGAAGACCATGAAGCTCCATGAACTTGAGCTGGTCATCAGAAGATGTCCCGTCTGCCTGAAAGACACAGAGCAGGACTCTTTCTATGTGCAGAATCCGGATTTCTGTGTTGAAGCCATGACGCCGACTACGCCGCAATTCAAGGTTGAGGTGACTCCGAAGGAGGAGCATGCCATGAACTGGTATATAGTGGCCAAGTGCAGGGAATGCGGTTACTTGTACAAGGTTACAGGCATACCGCAATACAAGCTCAAGGAGCTTAAGCAGCCAAAGGCTGTCGATGTAGAGCTGGCGCTCTTCTGTTGTGATATATGCTACAACGATGAAGCTAGATATGAGAATGCGGATGTTTTCATAAGGCTCAGCGAGGGCAAGAATGTCTACCTGTGCGAAAAGCATGCTGCAGAGGCGGAAAAGGAAAGGGCAAGGGATGGCTCGTACTCCTCACTACTCAGGAAGTTCGGTGTCTGGAGGATAAATGACGCGATGCCTAAAGCCGTCCAGCTCGCAGACGGAAGAGTGGTGGCCCTTGTAGGGGATCGCGGATACATGGAGCAGATACTCAAGGAACTTTCTAGCGGGGAAGCCGAACTGCAGGGTCTTGTAGGCGTATTGAAGGAGAAGGGCTCGATACACAAGACACCTAAGCTCATAGAATTACAGGTAAGGTCGCTCCAGGCCCTGGGCCTGGTAATGGAAAGGCACAAGGGCAGCGTGTTCAGAAAGAGATATGTGTCCTTGACTTATATCGGAAAGCTGGTGGCTGAAAGGATGGGTCAGTAGATCCGTTCCCCCCAAATAAACATATCGTCCTTAAGCTTCTTTGCCCTGTCCTTCTGCACGGAGAGTACCAGCACGCCAGTATTATAGGTAGGTACATCGGAAAGCTCTTCAATTGGTACTTTGAGGTATATCGATGCAATGGCCCTGGTAACCCCGCCGTGCGTTACCATAAGGACTGTCTTTCCCTTGTACTTTGCGTGTATCTTCCGAAGGAACAACCGCATGCGGCTTTTTACCTCCGTGAGGCTCTCCCCGTCCGTAGGCTTATACTCTTCGAAGGGAAGCCCGCTCTTCTCCGCGGCTTCCTTAAACAGAGCGTATGGCTTTCCCTCGAATATGCCTCCCTTCCGCTCCCGTATCTCCTTTGCGTAATAGACTGGGGAATCGTGGAAGCGTATTATCTCCTTTGCGGTCTGCTTCGCCCGCTTGAGGTCGCTGGAGAATATGACGTCTATATTCTCGCCTTTAAGTTTAAGCCCGAGCGACCTTGCCTGGATCCTGCCGTTCTTGTTTAGGTTTGTATCCAATGATCCCTGGAGCACGCCCTTCGCGTTTGCCTCGGTTTCACCATGCCTTACTATTATAAGTTTCAATTATTACACCGCATCGCGCAGTTTCCGTACCACTTTCGCCTCGTCTGCGCCTATTCTGCTTTTTATATTTGAGACAACGGCTTTTATCCCTTTTTCTATCTCGTCTGCAGACTGCAGGAGCATGGAGATGGTCCTGGCGTTCTGGCTAAGCCTGTCGTAGTATCTCGCAAACTCCTTCCTTTTCATGAGGCTCTTGCTTGCAAGGTCAAGCCTCCTTATAGCCTTGATCTCGTCAAGGAGGGTTCCGAATAACATGCTTACAGATTTATTGAAACGCTTTTGCCAGTCAGCCACGTCCTCTATCGCTGCTTTTATTGCATCCCTCTGCTGCGGAATCGAGACCCGCTTGCTGAATTCATCGAACTCCTTCTCTCTTATTTCGATGTACTTATTGAACAGCATCTCGGACATGTACTTGGTAGTGTCAGGGCCCAGCTTGTTAGCGCCCTTGGAGAATGCCGTGTCATAGTCCAGCTTCTTTGCCCTGTCCTTTAACACACCGTAAGCTTCATTTATCTCTTCGGACTTCTCCTTGGCTGCACTTTCTTCGCTGATATCAGGATGATATTTCTTGATCATCTTTACATATGCCTCGCGTATCGCCTTCTGGTCATCGGTGTATTTTATGCCAAGTGCCCCATAGTAATCCCCCATGGCCTTCTTGCCTATGTCTATTCCGAACTTCTTTGCATCTGACCTGAATCTGCTCTCGATGCTTTTTATGTCGTTGGTAAGGCGATCGACTTTGCCCTCTATTCTTCCCTCATTGATTTCCTTCAACCGTTCCGCCACGCCGTCCAGAAATCCCATGGTATCATTTGAGCAGTTATAGGGTTATTTTCTTTAGTATCTCGGAGCAGGCGCTTTCCGATAGCCTCTTGGGGATCCTGTTTACAAAGAGTTTTGCGCCATTAAGCCTTATGTCCTTGTGTTTTCCCACTTTTCCGTTCTTTATTGCATCACGCAGGAACGCATCGATGTCCTTGTACTTGTTCTTCTCGATTACATATATAGAGGAATCCTTGAGCACCACACCGATATTGTCCTTGTGCTGCTTCAGGAAATTCTCCGAGGCCTCGCGCATGAACACTTCCGGGCCCCTGATCAGGCGCGTTCTGGAGCTGGCCGTAGGGGCAATCAGAAGGATGTTGCCATAGCTTCCGGATATCCATGGTATGGCCATGTGGATGCGGTAATCGTAGCGCGAAGCCATCTCAACCATCATATTTGCAACCTTCCTGAGCTGCGGCCATACTATATCTTCTGTCTTATCAGGCACCCTGGTGGATATCAGATAAAACGCGAATCCAGACTCCTTGATGAATCTGCTGGCGAGGCTTGCTGCAGATAGTGATGAGAACCCATAGCCGTAGAAGCACTTGATGCTTGGGTCTTTAACGAAGGCTCTTGACACAAGAATGAACCTTGACAACGATTCCAATGACACTCCTGCAGCTACATTCCTGTTCGGGTCAACCGGGTCGATCACAACAAAGTTGGAATTGAACCGTTTTGCTATAGCATTATCGCTTAGCCTTACTTTTGCCTTTGGGTCCAGTATAATCGGGAGGGTGAATCGTGATGCATTGTCAAGCAGCTTGAATAGCGACCCGTAGTGGTATACCAGTATCTCACACAGGTATCCAGGGAATCCACCTACCTTTACTTCGGCCCCGTATATGTGATGCACCTTCAGCAGCTGCTTCAGCACCCTTGCATCATCGCGCTGCTTCTCAGATAAATTAGCGTTTATGAAATCAGCATGCAGTGGTGTCCTATCCACAGTGGTACCCATTTCCTCTATGCTATCTATCTTAAGTGCCGGCACCAGATCTATCCTTACAGCAAGTTCGTCTAGGTAAAGGCGCACGTATGGATGTTCTGCGTATTTTATCTCGTAGCGGTCCCTTTTACCGTTTGCCAGGGCCTTTCCATATGCAAGACCCTTACGTACCAGCTCGCCGGGGTCGGTCTTCTTCTGGAACAATACAAATATATCAACATCCGAATCGCCCTTCAGGTTTGTTTCACGTGCTATGGACCCTACGACCTTGAGCTCGACTCCTTTGTCAACTATGTTCTTCAGCCTGTGCATGACTGTGTTTATGCTGGCCGTGGTTGCATTCATCTCGACCTTGCTGGGCTTAACCTCTGATAATACCTTCCCAAATACACGCTCGGCGCGTTTTATCTTGCTGAGATCCATTCCCAATCAGCTCTTTGCCTGTACCTGCTTCTCTTGCTTGCCAGATTGCTTATTCATCTGTATGCCAAGATATGCAAGCTTGTATCCTATAGATGCAAAAAGAAAGAGCACAATTACTTCTATTGCCGCATATGTGCCGGTTGTTGCGGTGCTCTGGAGGTTGCTCGAGAGGATGCTAACTGATCCGTTTATGGTATTTCCGCCGCTCGGGCTTATCAGAGCGATGTCGTTCAGGTTACTGCTTGCACTTACATATATCCCATATCCTAAAAGCAGGGAAAACAGGATTATTATAACTCCTAGGCCTATCAGGGCATATCCAATGTATGTTGTTGCTGCCATGCGCACGCGCCGCTATTACTTCCCAATGCAAAGCTTATAACGCTTGTGAGGTAAAGTCTATCTAAACGGGCTCGTGGCTCAGTAGTAGAGCGTTCCGTTCGCAACGGAAAGGTCGCGGGTGCGATCCCCGCCGAGTCCAATTACATTTCCTTCGTGGACGGGTGCAATGGACCCCTGAAAGTTATTAAACATCGAATTGCATTATTATAGCATGAGGAAATCAATAACGCAAGAAGACTCTTTTGGCTGTGGTGTAGCTTGCGTTGCTTGGATAACCAATAAGAGCTACAAGCGGGCTAAAAAGGAATATTTCAAAGATGCGAATAGTGCCAGTATTTTTGGTTACTTATGTAGGGATTTAGTAGCAGCATTAGCCAAAGCAAAAAAGCAATATAGTTACAAGTATGTAAAGGGAAGACTAAGGTTTCGTGACGGCTATATCATCTTCATAAAAAGATCCAAGCGATATCCAGCAGGGCATTATTTTGTTAAGACAGGAAAGGGCTGGATGGATCCTTGGATAAACTTCGACTATAGAAATGCAGAAGTTAATAGGGCGAATTCAGGTTTTCGTAAAAGATTACCAGGTAAACCAATCTACGTAATATCACCGCGTGTATAAGATAGATATATTTATATATCTAATTAGTATATAGATGACTATGAAACAAATGCAAACACAGATAATGCACTCACCGACATTGGATACGGTATTAATGGTAGAACATACGCTGCAGGATGCGAAGGAAGTTATCAAGATAGCCGAGCTTAAGCGCAGATTGCCACGCAAGGTAATGCACCAAACATTGATGAAGATACTTGATTATCTTCAGGAGAGCGGCAAGATACTAATCACAACAAAGGGAGTTGTCTGGACTTACACACCTATAGATATGATGGAAAGACTGAAGAAGAGAGGATTGGAACTATGAAACCTTCAAAGACAATAAGGTAATTCTTCAGAATCAGGCCAGAGAAGAGTATGAAACCCTATCCAGAGTTGTTGAAGAACAGAAGAAGAAACGCAAGACAAACTCGGAAGAGATGCAACTTCTCAAATCCATAGACAAGAAAGTTGCATTGTTGAAATATAACCCTGCATATGGACAGAGCATATCCAAAGACCTAATTCCAAAAACACTGGATGTGGATAACCTTTTCAGAGTCGAATTAACGCATTATTGGAGAATGCTTTACACAATTAGAACAAACGAAGTGGAAATAGTAAGCTTTGTGCTTTACATTATAGACCATCCTTCTTACAACAAGCTCTTCGGGTATAAAGGCAGGTAGGCTATATGCAAACGTAGGCACCTGCAAAATACATAGAGCATCCAATTACCTAATGTAAAGGCGCAACCATCACTTGAAGACTGCCTATCGCCGAGTCTATTTTTGCTTTACGAGGAAGCAGGGTATGAATCCTGTAGCTCAACTGGTGTCTACCCCTACAGTTTGATGAAAATATTAATATTTATAAATGTGTAGGGGTAAGTATTATTATGGTACGTATAAGAGAAAGAAAGTACGGGAATAAAAAGTACTATTATCTCGAACATTCGTTCAGGCTTAATGGCACTGTTATTAAGAAAGAAAAATATCTGGGAAGTAGTATACCTAAAGGCATAGACAGAATAAAGCGCGATTTTCTTACACGAGTTTATACTCAAAAATGGTATTTGTCGTTGAATAAGATAAAGGCAGCTTATAAAAAGGACATTGATTCTGCAACCCCTTCTGAAAAAGACAAAGAAATTGAGGGGTTTATGATTAAGTTTACTTATGATACTCAAAAAATAGAGGGGTCAACTCTAACCTTAAAGGAAACTGCCAATTTACTACAGCATGGAGTAACGCCTTCAAATAAGCCTTCCAGAGATGTTAAGGAAGCTGAGGCCCATTCAAATATTTTTTATAACATGCTGAAATATAAAAAAGACTTAACTCTGCAACTAATCTTGGAATGGCATCATTCCCTTTTTGAGAATACAAAAAAAGACATAGCTGGAAAGATACGGACGAGGCAAGTATGGATATATGGTAGTAAATTTGTGCCACCGAGTCCAATAGAAGTCATGACATTACTTGATGATTTTTTTAGCTGGTACAATAAAAACAAAATGAAAATGCATCCTGTTGAGTTAGCTGCGCTTGCGCATTTAAAATTCGTTACAGTACATCCGTTCATAGATGGAAATGGAAGGTTATCACGACTTGTTATGAACTTTATTTTAAACAAGCTTGGCTATCCGATGCTCAATATATCTTACAAAAATAGAGTAGGCTATTACAATGCTTTAGAAAGGGCACAAGTGAAGAAAATTGATTCGATATTTGTACTTTGGTTCTTTAGGAGATATATAAAGGAACACCAAAGATACCTAAAATAGGATGATTTCATGAAGCACACAGACGAAGTTACAAGAGAAACATATAACAGAATGGTGGGTAGTTGGGCGTCTCGGTTTTTTGATACATCATTAATGAAAAGAGAGAACGCAGTTTGAAAAACTCTGTAAAAATGGATCTTCAATACTCGGCGCTGGATGTGGAGCTGGTAGAGATACAGTATGTTTTATTAGCGATGGTTATAACGTAATACGTATAGATTATTAAAAATCTATGTTAAAGGAGGCTAAGAAAAGAAATAGCTGCATAATAAAAGCACTTAGAAAGGGCCGCACGAAAGACTGCGGGACGCCGGGCCCATAAAGTCTATCATACCCCGAGTATGACTTACCAATAATAGTTAACGAAGTGTTTGTTGGTGAAGACCCTGTAGCAAGGTTTTAATATGTTTATTCACATAATAATTATGTGGTTATATGCCCAACATAACGTTAGTCATAAGTGAAGAGCTTAGAAGAGATATGGAAAAACACCCATCGATTAAATGGTCGAGCGCCGTAAGAAACATAATAGAGCAGAAGCTTGCCGATTTCAAAGAGTTGGAAAAACTAGCGGAAAAGAGCAAGTTTACCATGAAGGACTGGAAGCTTATAGAAAAGAAGGTATCGAAGAGCATGGCAAAGCATGCAAAGGCGCTTCTCGATGAGAGTAACAGTTGATGCGAATATCCTGTTTGCCTGCCTGATAAAGGATTCGACTACCAGGCGCCTAGTTCTCAACCCTACACTTACACTTTTTGCCCCAGGATTTCTCAAGGATGAACTGGCAGCCCATATCATAGAAATCAAGGAAAAGTCAGGGATGAATGACGAGGAGCTATTACGCATGATTCAGAAAGTATTTGCTCAGGTAACATTTGTGCCAGACAAAGACCTTAAACCCTTCTTACATGCTGCTGCTAGCCTAATTGCAGACCAAAAAGATTGGCTCTATCTTGCATGCGCATTGAATGAGGATACTGTAATATGGAGCAATGATAATGATTTTGGTCCGCAGAAGAGAATTAGAGTTCTTAAGACAAAAGAGCTTATGTCGATTGTTGGCTCGCTGTAAATAATTAGACATACTGCACAAACGATAGTAAACAATATCGAACACTACTATCTAACATTCTTTGTAAATAATACTCGTTTGCTGTCGTCCTCCGAGTCCATTTTACGTTTACGAGGAAGCAGTGCATAAATCCCGTAAAGAACAATTATATACCAATACATCCCGACTAAAGTTTCCACAAAGCAGATAACAGGTTAGATTCGAGGCGAATGTTGCGGGGTTTTTGCTCTGCGGGGGTGCTGCTTATGCATCATGCCGTCTTCACCACCCATCAGCGTTGGCAACACCACGGATAGAATTACTGTTCCGAGTATTACTATCGAATAAAGATCCGTATTTATGTCGCCTTGAAGCAAGGCTATGTTGGCTATTATAATTCCAACGGCGCCTCTGCTGCCCAGTAGACCCACTGCCGTAATTGGCTTCAGCCTTCTAAGCAGTTTACGTCCTGCAACATAGCTTAGGATCCCTCCCACAGATCCGCTAACGATTATTAGAGCTAGCATGAGCCACAAATAATGTGATGGAATGACCACTTCCAGTCCGGCGATGCTGAAGAACAGAGGTATAAAAAAACTATTTGTTATCCTGCTGAACGTCCTCTTGAGTACGCCATATACCCTTTTGCCAACAATGGCTTCATGTATAAGGAGCCCTGCAAAGAATGCGCCAAGCACATACGTTATCCCGGCTACTTGAAGGACTGCTGAGCCGATAAGGCCAAGCAGTATTATTCCTGCAAATATCAGTTCTTCGCCATCCTTAGTCTTATACTCATTTGCCAAAGTCTTCCTAATAGATGAAGCATGAAGCCGTATTATCTTGTCTATTGAGAGAAGTGCAAGCAAGAACACAACAATCGAAATGACTACGATATAGATAGGTACAGAACTGATTCCTATAGAAGCCAATATTACAAATGCGATCACGTCGGTCAATACAACGCTTGAGACTATCCTGGCTCCGTCTTCGGTATCTAAGAGACCATAGCGCATCACTAGGACGGATATTATTGATATAGATGGTACGCCTATTGCTGTTGCTGTAACTATTGCCTGGGTGAGATTAAGATGAAAGACAAAGACGGATAATAGTATCATTATTGATACAGGTACTATGAAGCTTGATGCTGATAAGATTATCGAACTCCTTATGTGCTTTGTAAGAAGGCCCGTAGTTGCCTCTATTCCAACCAGAAGCATTATGAAAAATAGTGATACCTCTGATATCCCGGACAGCCCGATATTGTAGTTCAGCAAATTCAATACTGTTGGTCCAAGCAGGATTCCGGAAATTATGTTTCCCACCACCTTTGGTATGCCAAGCCTATCAGCCATGGCGCCCAGTATCAATGCGACTGAAAGGAGCGCAAGGAGAGCCATTATTATTTCCATGTACATTCCAACTGCTTTGAGGCAACAGGCATCTAATGCCACTGCATGTGCTAAAGAGTCCCTACTCAATTTCTTAATACCTTGCCTGGCAGGCCTTAGCCCTTAGTAGAAATGCATGTTCCAGAACTCTACCCTAAGATATCCTAAAGGTTTAAATATGTGTATCATTATATATATCATTAGTGATATAATGAGAGATATAGACATGGAGAGTCGCGGATGCGGAAACTGTGGCGGATGCGGATGCGGAAACTGCGGCGGATGCGGAGGAGGAGGAGGCAGGAGGATGGGCAATCATGCCGGTTCAAGGAACATGGACCTAACGGATGACGAGATGTCTGCGAGGCTAAGGTCTTATAAAGAGGACCTTGCCGAAGAGATAAAGTTCATAGATAAAAGAATTGCAGATCTTGAGTCTGGGGATGCAAGCAAAAGCGGTAAATGATGCAATGCAGATAAATTCCGGATACTGCAAATGTGGTCCGTTTAGGGTTAGTGTGATTCCCCACGGGCTCCTCAAGCCGTATATTCTTAAATTAATATCGAAGAGGCCGATGTATGGCTTTGAGATAATGGAACAGATATTTGAGAATACCGGCGGCATGTGGCGACCTGGGCCTGCAGCCACATACACTACGCTTGAGTGGTTGGAGCACAATGGGTACATAAGGGAGTTTGACACTGGACAGCGATCAGAGAAGCAGAGGAAACAGTACGCAATAACTGAAAAGGGCTCGGGAGCACTTGTAGACTATGCCGAAGCCTCAAGAATGATATCGAATCGCATGAAAAAGTTCGGGTTGCTGTATGGTGGTCTTTAATAGCTGCTGCAGATAAATATTGATGGGTGAATAGAAATGGCAAAAAAATTCGCATGCAAGGATATAGGTATGTCGTGTGGTTTTGAGGCACGAGCCAGCTCTGAACAGGAGTTGATGGGGAAGATAGCGGCACACGCCAAGAAGGCGCACAATATGTCCGAGATTGACCAAGCAACGATAGCAAAGGTAAAAGCAGCAATAAAAGAAGCTTAAGTCGGCAAGGAGCATAGTGGGCAATCGCGGTAGAGTCTGGGCTTTGATTAATGGCCTCCTAGATCTTTACTGATATACGGGAAGCTTGTATAATAACGCTATCGCGTTGGGATAGCTTAGCGTTACTATACATATATTATTGCAATTTAACATACTAGAGAAGCCAGACTTTAGGAGACTGCATATTTCGCAAATATATATAGACGCATTGGGGAAATCAAAACATGAGGGAAAATGGAAAGGGAACTCTCTCGTTTGTAGTTCAGAAGCATAAAGCAACTACATTGCATTATGACCTAAGACTGCAGATAGGCGATGTTATGCCATCCTGGGCAATACCAAAAGGGCCTACGCTTGACAATACAGTAAAACGACTCGCGATACACACGACTAATCATTTGATTGAGTATGGAAAGTTTGAGGGAGTGATACCTGAAGGGGAGTATGGGGCAGGTACAGTGATGATATGGGATGAAGGCATGTACAGTCCCGAATTGGAAGTAAGCAAGGGTGTACTGCATGAGGTGACAGGCACGAAGGAAGCGCAACGGGTGGCCGGAAATGAGTACAGGGAGGGCAATCTTAAGTTTATACTGTATGGGAAAAAGCTGCAGGGTTCATTCGCACTTATACGCACTGCCGGGGTTGCTGGCAATAAAGATTCATGGCTACTGATAAAGCACTTAGACAAGTTCTGCAAGAAGGGCTATGACGCCAACAAATACGACTCTTCGGCATCCAGCGGGCTTTCATTCTCCCAGATAAGATAGCTATCTGCGCAGGTGCCTTGCAGGATGTTTACGTTCTTGCGTTTTTGGGGGTTATTGCGGAGGCTGTTGTGAATATGAATCTTAAGTGGGATCTTTGGCGTGCTGCTGCGTTTGCATGGCATGTGATGCCCGGTTTTCCTTTCCCCTTGTCAGGGATATGATCCCGGCAATGAGTAGTATTGCAATCATGGCAACAAACGAGATACGCATCCCGGCAATGAATGCGCTGGAAATGCTCCCAGAAAGCTTAACGGACGTGCCTACAAATATCTGGAATGCCTCACTCCTGGGTATTGAGGATGCGGCAACTACGAAGACGACTATGAAGCTGCCCATCATTCCCAGCGTAGAGAATAGCCTCGACAGTCCTGAAGCTATGCCAAACCTGCGTTGGTCTGCATTGGCCATAATGGCGCTGCTGTTCGCAGGCCAGAACATGGCCCCGCCTATCCCTGTTATCAGCGACCCCAGTATAACAACGTAGACGGAAGACGATTGGTTTAGGAAGAAATATGCAATGACTCCGATTACCTGTAGGGATATACCCATAGTTGCCATTATCCTGGCACCGTACTTGTCGGATATCCTGCCCATGTATGGTGCGAGTATGCCGCTTACCACATAGCCGGGAACCAGAAGTAGGGACGCATAGAACGGCGTGAACCCACGGACTCCCTGAAGATACATTATTAGCATGAAGACCACTCCGAGGAATCCGAGGCCTTGCAGGAGCGCAGCAAGGATTGAGTTCTTGAAGACCTTGTTCTCGAACATGTCGAATGGTATCGTAGGGCTCTCTGCCCTCTTCTCTATGAAGTAGAAAGCGGCAAGAAGCAGTATTCCAATAACAACAGTGCTGGTGTTGAGCGCGCTCGCACCTGTGGAAGCATAGCCAATACCCCCATATAGGATAAGGGAGATCGCTGCTGCCAGGGCGATCATGCCTGAGATGTCAAGCTTGGCTGCGAATTTCTGCTTGTCTGAGATATACTTGACGCCCAGCACAAGAGCAATTATACCTATAGGCACGTTGATGAAGAATATGTACTGCCACCCAATGAACGTGGTTATGATTCCGCCCAGAACTATCCCGAGTATTGCACCGACATTGTAGGCCATTGCTGTAAATCCGAAGGCCCTGCCGATCCTGTGTTTTTCGAACGTATCCGCAATTATTGCACCACTAGTAGCAGCTATCATTGCGCCTCCTAGCCCCTGGACAGCCCTGAATATTATTAGAAGCACATCCGTAGGGGCTATGCCGCATAGGAATGATGCGATGGTGAATATAACAAGCCCGATTATGAAGACCCTTGCCCTG
Source organism: Microcaldota archaeon (assembly GCA_021804105.1). Taxonomy (GTDB): domain Archaea; phylum Micrarchaeota; class Micrarchaeia; order Micrarchaeales; family CABMGC01; genus JAKAVK01. Next base: position 42,749 of record JAJZKP010000003.1, read on the forward strand.
CCGTATATGTCCCCCACCTTTCCGAATTGGGTGGTTGCAACTGCGCTGACAAGCATGTATACCAGTATTACCCAGATTATGGTGGCAAGATTTGAGTGCAGCGATGATACTATTGCAGGGAAAGCCAGCAGCACTATTGTGGAGTCTATGGCTGCCATCAGCACTGCTACAAGTATCACTATCAGCACTATATCCTCATGGATGGGCTTTTTGTCAGGCATCGTATCTGCGTGAAGGGTTTGAGACGCGCGTACCCGCAGGTAAACCTCGGATATGGCAATGTGATAGGAGTATTGCACGGAAGGCTTTTAAAGTCCTGCCATGTTGGGCTTAATTGAAGAGCCTATCTTGCAAGCACCATGCCGAAATGGTCTGCTCCGGGTTTGAACCGGTCTTTTATCTTGAACCCAGAAAACCATTCCAGGTATTCTGATTCGGACATGCGCAGGCTTTCTGGCGGGCCACGATGCCCGTTGCCGTCTAGCCCTTCACCCTTCTTCCAGTCAACCACGATTATCTTCCCTTCAGGTTTCAGTATCCTTTTTATTTCTCCTGCAGCTTTTTCCCGGTCCATGTCGTGGAATGAATTGGCCATGAATACTATGTCTACAGATGCATTGGGCAGCGAGATTCTTGATGTATCTTCTTCGAGGAACCTCACCGTTTTGCTGCGTATCCTTTTGCGCGCCACGGATATCATCGCCTTGCTGCTGTCTATGCAGTAAAGTACTGATGCGAACTTTTTCAGCTTCGAGGCATAGAATCCCGGGCCGCAGCCGAGATCCACTATTACCTGCTTTTTTGGGCCTATCGTGCGATCAAGGAATGATGCGTCCTCAGACTGCTCCCTGCCTTCGTGGAGCAGCCTTTTCGCTGCGGCTTCATCCCATATATGGCTGTGCACTCCCATCTACCTCATTCATTGTAAACGTTGTTTCCTGCCATTCATAGTTCGAACCTGCGCTTGAAATGCTCCTTGAACATGCACCTGTCCATGACGAAAAGGAGGTTGTTCTCCCGTGCTATCCGCATGGCTTCCTCGCTCACTATGCCTTCCTGTAGCCAGAGAGCCTTCGCGTGTATCGCCACTGCCTGCTCTGCTATCCCTGCTGCTTCCTCTGATGGCCTGAACACGTCCACCACGTCTACCGGGTCTGTGATCTCGGTAAGCTTCTTGTAAGCCTTCTCCCCTAGTATCGTATCCGCAAATGGATTTACGGGTATTATCCTGTAACCCACCTTCTGCAGGTACTTTGGTATGTCATGGCTCTCCTTGCCTTCTTCCCTAGAGCATCCAACAACAGCTATGGTATGGCATGTCCTCAGTATCTTCTCTATGGTGCTGTCTATGCTCTCTGTTGTTTCCATCCGCATGAATTAGTACTTATGCATTAAACTGTTTTGCGCATAAAAGGCTTGGAACGCATAAAAAGGCGCGTACTCGCTTTATTTTAAAATATATTTCTCCACATTCATCTTATATCTGAAGGATATGGGTTTTCTGTGGGTATATTTATAACCTGTTTGTATATTGTTTTGGTGTCTTGAATATGCGATTGGGTTGGCTCATAGGCGGCGCGCAGGGCATGGGCGTAGATACTGCAGCCAATGTGTTTGGCGCTGCGGTTGCAAGAGCCGGTTATTATATCTTCGGGAGCAGGGAGTATTTCTCCAATATAAAGGGCAGACACAGCTACTTCAACGTGTTGATAAGCGACAAGCAGCAGCGCAGCATAGACACAAAGGTTGAGATACTCGCAACATTCGATGCTGAAACAGTCTTCCAGCATTTCGACGATGTTACAAGGCATATGATATATGACAAGGCCCTTGAACCCGTGTCAATAGACAAGGTTAGGTCGATAGAACCTGAAACCGCGGAGAGGCAGGCGGGGATACTTGCCAAGGCAGGGCTTGGAAATACCATCGGTGATGTGGCCGCGTACCTCTCAGAGAAGGGCGTGAAGATGGTGCCCATAGACTACGGGCCGCTGATGAAGGATATAATAAACCAGCTCAAGATTGACCCTTTTGTGGCGGAGAGGGCGCGAAACATGATCTGCATAGGCGCGTCATTCTCGCTCCTGGGGCTTGACAGCAATTACATTAACGGGGCAATAGAACAGATATTTGCAGGCAAGCAGAAGTTCTTCGACCTAAACAAGCTAGCTGCAAACGCAGGAATCAAGTCTGCAGGCAACGCGTATTCGCTCAAAGACCTAGAAACCAAGGGCCACAGGGTTCAGCTTGACGGAAACACGATCTCGGCGCTGGGAAAGCTTTATGGCGGCCTGCGATTCCAGTCATATTATCCGATAACCCCGGCTTCTGACGAGAGCACATACATAGAGGCCAACCAGGTACTCGCGGTGAATTCTGGCAAGGAGAAGCATGGAGTAGTTGTGGTGCAGGCGGAAGACGAACTTGCTGCAATCAATGCCGCGGTAGGGGCTGCGCTCACAGGCGCAAGATCTGCTACTGCAACGTCAGGTCCCGGATTCTCGCTCATGAATGAGGGTATCAGCTGGGCAGGCATGAATGAGGTGCCGGTGCTTGTCACGTATTACATGCGCGGCTCTCCTGCTACGGGGCTGCCCACTAGGAGCGGGCAATCAGACCTGAAGCTTGCCCTTAATGCCGGGCACGGGGAATTCGCCAGGATAGTAATAGCCTCAGGATCCCATGATGAGATATTCGAAGACGCGGTGACTGCCATGAATCTCGCAGAGCTGTGCCAGACACCGGCGGTGCACATAATAGAGAAGACCCTTGCAAACGCGTATTCTGTTGTGGACAAGGAAGCCATTATCACTGAGACCAGGATAGAACGCGGGAAGGTGGTTTATCCTGAAGACCCGGAGCACTACAAACGCTTCAAGATAACCGATGACGGGATCTCGCCAAGGGCTTTCCTTGGCCATGCGCAGATGTATTATACCGGAGACGAGCATAACGAGCGTGGGCATATAACAGAGGATTCTGCAAACCGCACAGTGATGTATGAGAAGCGCATCAGGAAGAGGGCATTGGCTGAAAAGAGCCTTGGGGAGAGCCAGAAGGTAAACGTCGTTGGTGATGCCGATTCTGTGCTCCTTACATGGGGTTCGCCAAAAGGCGCAATCATGGATGCAATGGAACTCCTTAAAGGGCAGGGCATAGCCGTCCAGATGGTGCAGGTGAGGCTATTCAGCCCGTATCCTGCAGAGCTGATGAAGAAGCTGCTTGCGGGAAAGAGGCAGATAATAGCAGTGGAGAATAACAGTAACGCGCAGGGGGCAGAGGTGCTTACTGAACAGACAGGCATAATGCCTACAAACTATATACTGAAATGGAACGGCAGGCCAATGGCAAGGGATGAGCTTGCCGATGCCATAAAGGATGTTGTAAAGAATAATACAGTGAGGGTGGTGCTGAATGGAGGCAAATGAGCTTGCTGAATTTAACGATTGGTGCCCGGGATGCGGAGACTTCGGGATACTTAGAGGAATGGAAACTGCTCTGAAAGAGCTTAAGCTGGACTTTACCGATGCCGTGCTTGTTTCCGGTATAGGATGTTCAGGAAAGATGCCGCACTTTGTCTCTGGGCCGATCTCAGGAGTGCATACTCTGCACGGCAGGTCGCTGGCATTTGCAATGGGCATAAAGCTAGCGAATCCCAGCCTCAAGGTAATAGTTAATGCAGGTGACGGAGACACATTCGGGATAGGAGTTGGCCATTTCGTCAGCGCTGGGAGGAGGAATGCCTCGTTGGCGCTAGTCGTTCACGACAACAGGGTTTATGGCCTTACCAAGGGCCAGGCATCGCCGACAATGCCCCTTGGGGAGCGTACTAAATCGCTGCCAAGGCCCAACATAAACGGGCCGATAAACCCGGTTGCGCTTGCTGTGTCTTCAGGATATACTTTCGTCGCGCGCAGTTTCGCATATGATACGGCACTGACAAAGGACCTGATAAAGCAGGCTGTTATGCACAGGGGCATGGCCCTGGTGGACGTGCTGCAGCCATGCCCGACTTATAATGACGTGAACACAAATGAATGGTACAGGGAGAGGATATACAAGCTGACTGACGATCCGGAAGTGCATGACGAGTCTGAGACGCTTGCGAAGATGACGCAGGCGATACAGAATGCCTATATCCCAGAGGACAAACTGCCGCTGGGCGTATTCTACAAGAATGAGCTGGTGCCAACCTATGAGGAGCGCATTGCTGCCAACATACCTAATTATATGGAGAATTTCCCCGCAGCACAGAAAATAGATGAGAATGGATCATCAGTAACTGATCTTAAGAAGCTCGTTGATTCCAGGACCGTAATATAATTAGGAATCACCGGCTCCGCAGGCGCACATCCCGTGTTCGTCTATCCTGCAGCCGCATATTGGGCAGGTGTGTTTGTACACAACCTCATGGGCCTCCTTGTTGTAGAGCTCCTTGTGCGCATCCTTGGTCCTGTATCCGCGCTTTATCCTGCCCTTGAGGTCCTTCCTTGTCTTGGCTATGTGCTCTGCAGATTCGTTTGCCTTTGCTCTCATTTCGCTCAACTGAAACAATAAATATTCATCAATGTCCTATTAATGTTTTTCGCACCATACGGTATATGTGGCTGAAGATTCATACGCTAGAGTCGATGCCATGATTCTGATGTTGGAGATTCTTGTCCTGGAGGGGAGCGCGAATCGGGGGCTGTCGGTTCGTAAGTAACGTTTTTAAATGTTTCTATTGCAGTAAATCTGGGAAATGCATGGTTAAAGGGGTATACGCGATTATCGCAATTTTACTGTTGATACCTCTGGTAGTACTTCTTGATATTCCAAGCTACAACAGCGTGAACCCCACTCTTTTCGGGATCTCATTCTTCTACTGGTATCAGATGCTCTGGATGCCGCTGGGCGCAATACTGTTTTACATAGCGGCAATACTGTGGAATAGGGAAGAGAAGGCAGGTAGGACCGTTTCAAGACGCAGGAGATGAACTATGATAAACGATTTGTCCGTTGGAGTTTTCGTATTCCTCTTCGCGGTATTCGTGGCTCTTGGTTTTTATGGCAGCAGGTGGAGGAAAGGGGATCTGAGAAAGCTCAAGGAATGGGGGATGGCGGGAAGCAGGATAGGCACATTCCTCGGCTGGTTCCTCCTTGGCGCGGACATATACACCGCATACACCTTCATAGCCGTACCTTCTTCCCTCTTCGCTAAAGGGTCCATATACTTCTTCGCAGCCCCATACGTAATAATAACATATGCGTTCGCGATGTGGGCGATGCCGAAGTTCTGGAAGATCGCCAATGACCACGGCTACCTTACCGTGTCTGACTTCGTGAGGTCTATATTCAACAGCAGGCTGCTCGCAATATCGGTTGCAATAGTTGGCATAGTGGCAGAGCTGCCTTACATAGCATTGCAGATAGTGGGAATGCAGGCGGTACTCATCGCACTGCTTGCGAGCAACGGAGTCGTTACGGGCATAATAGAGATCTCGCTCATAGTTTCATTCATAATACTAGCCGCATTCACATGGACAAGCGGGCTCAGGGGCGCAACGCTAGGCTCTCTGCTCAAGGATGCGCTTATATTGATAAGCATAGCAGTGGTGGTGCTTGCCGTGCTTGCCGCAGGCGGTTTCCATTCCGCTTTGCTTAGCGCACCGAAGAACATAAGTTATTTCACCTTGCCATCGTCGCTGTATAACGCATATTGGAGCCTTTTCGTACTTAGCGCGCTTGCGCTTTATCTCTATCCGCACGTGATAAACGGCACATTGGCCCAGACGGATCCTGCGAGGGTCAGGAAGACCGCGTCGCTGCTCCCGCTCTACAGCATAGGCCTGGGGTTCCTGGCCATGTTCGGGTTCATGATTTACGGAGTGCCTGCAGCACTGCATTACGTCAACGGATTCCCTGCATCGATACAGGGCACGCAGGTTGTTCCGGGATTGATACTGACACTGCTTCCTTCATGGCTTTCGGGAGCCGCGCTCCTGGGCATATTCATAGGTGGGCTTGTGCCTGCTGCCATAATGGCCATAGCAGCAGCGAACCTCTTTACTAGGAACATAGCAAAGGAATTCTATCCAAAGATGACCCCGCACGGTGAGACGCGGACTGCGCAGGTCTTTGCAGTAGTCTTCAAATTCCTCGCGCTCGGCTTCGTATTCATAATACCGGCAACGTTCGCGATACAGCTTCAGCTTTTCGGAGGCATACTAATACTGCAGATACTTCCGCCGTTCGTGTTCGGAATGATAACCAAGAAGCTGAACAAGTGGGCGCTATGGCTCGGTCTTGTAGTGGGAGTTGCTTCGGGTCTTTACATGATGGAAGCGGCAAACCATTTCGCGCAGTGGACAACTACACTAATGGCAACGGGATTCGGACCTGTCTTCATAGGCCTCTTCGCGCTTCTCATAAACATAGCAATAGTGCTAGTCGGCACCGCCGTGGCTAACTACCTTGGATTAAGCAATGGAGAGGAAGGCCACACTGCAGCAAGGCAAGCGCGCGGCAGGGTTGCTCGCACATCAAGGTAGTTAAAGCCTGCAGTTGGTGCTATTTTCGAGCCTGTACCGCAGTTATTCTTGATTGGAGAGCATGAGATCGCGCTTCTGGGAGCTTGCCCCGCAACAGCTCTTGATGCAGAAGTGAGACATAGCACGCTTTTTGCGTATTGTTAACAAAGTGAGCGGGGAATCATTTACCTTGCAGTTGCAGCTATCGCCTTCTGATGCCTTTTTTCCTCCTCCGTTTAAGGTAATACTTTCTGAAGCGTTTCGACGATCTTATTGCAGCATGCGCATCCTGTACCGATATCCATCTCAGAAGCTTGTCCCAGTGCCTGAGGCCCTTATCAATTCTCGTCTCCCCTGACTGAAATGTCCGTGGCACAAGGCAAGTTACTTGCCCTTAGAGATATCAAGAGCTTCTTGGAGTATCTTTGCATGCTCTATTACTTTCATGCCTTTCTCCGTTGTCTTGTAGGCTATTACGCGCCTGCCAGTCCTGGATCTGGTTATTACTTCTTCTATGGTCTTTGCCGCTATGAGCTCCTTAAGCCTTTTTGAGACTGTCGCAGAGCTTAAGCGCCTGCCTCTTATCTGAATCTTAATGAAATCGTTAAAGGACTTTGGTTCGCGGCCGCTGGCCGCTTGTAGGATCTCAACAGTTCCTCTTACTAATACCATCTTATCGCCCTAGCATCTTATTGCTATCTCATTACGCCTTCTTATTTATAACCTTTCACATATTTTACTTTAGATTCTAAAGTATTATATTACATAGCAAAGCTTTATATATCTAAGTAAATAAGTATATACTAACTGTAAGAGGATGAATAGCATGAAACACACAACACACGAAATATCTCACTTTGAAATTCCCGCAAGAGATCCTGAAAGGCTGAGGAACTTCTACGCCAATGTATTCGGATGGAAGTTCAAGAACGCAGCAGCACAGAAAATGCAGTACTGGAACATAACTACCGGAACAAGACACCTTCCAGGTGTTAATGGCGGATTATATAAGAAAGGCAGCAAAAGGCAGACTCCTATCAACTACGTCAGCACGCCAGACATTAACGAGTCAATGGCAGAGGTGGAGAGGCAAGGTGGCCATATAACAGTGGGCAAGAAGGAGGTAACAGGCCATGGATTTACTGCCATAGGAACAGACCCGGAGGGCAATCCAATAGGATTGTTCGAATCGACAAACAGGGGAATGTTCAGGTCTAGAGGAACTCAGAGCCAGAGCGGAGCCAACAGGGTACCATCAAAGCACAGGAATGACATGAGAGCCGACAGCAAGTAGTCATGAAATGAAGAAAAGGCACTATGCGGGTTTGGGAAAGGCAAAAGTGGGGGTATTATTACTCCAATCATTCAGGCATCCAAACCTGCATTACGCCATGAATGAAGATATTCAGAAGTAAAATACATTGCATACAAAATGTGGTTAAATGAGCGCAAATGCAGGACACGGCGTTGGATTACTCTTGGCTGTAGTGGTTATTGTGCTCATATTGACATTTGTGCTCCCACTTGCGGGAGGGCTGCTTTATTCATTAATAGTGAATACTATAGTAGGATTCATCGTAATATTCATTGTAAACGCTATTTTTGGCCTTGGAATAAAGTACGACTTGCTGGTGTTAATATTTATAGCAATATTCGGTTTGCTTGCGGTTGGCATACTTATAATACTCAATTTACTCGGTGTAAGTTCCGGAAATAAGCCACGCAGGAGCCAAAGATGATGGGATAATATGTTTGGTATTATATTCGGAGGAATAGTGTTGGAAATAGTTGTAGTAGCAGCAATTCTCTTGATACTGCTTGTCATGCTTAAGTTTGGGAACATTGTCGTCACTCTCATACTGAACAGCATTCTTGGCCTGGTTGTGATATGGCTTGCGAACAGTTTCTTCATGCTGGGCATAATGTACGACTGGATTACATGGATCGCTGTGGCAATCCTAGGGCTGCCTGGGGTCGCAGCTATAATACTCTTGAAACTGCTCGGGATATCAATCTGATATGCGTAATAGGTGAAAACAATGAGTCAACAAAGAAGAGAGAAATTTTATACAGTATCGGCACGAGTGGTATTTTCCACAATAGTCGTGGTATTGATACTCGGTCTGCTATTGGGCCTGTCTGCTGTCATCAACCGTGGTCCCGTACTACCCTTGCTGGGAGTTTTGGGTACAGCTACAACGGCATACACAACACCGACAACTGTAGCTATATACACGCCTACGACAACCGCTATGCCAATAATAGTAAGCATTGGATGTTCTGCTAATTCTGGCTTCAAGTGCCAGGGTTCTACATTCAACTACACTACTGGAAACCTGACTGTTGCACTTAGCCAGGACACAGGGTACAACTGGACAGCAGTAACTGTTAGGTTTGTCACATTTGGTACGGTATACTCCCACGGCGTACCAGAACTCCAGTGGTCTCCGCCACAGGCAGTAAATGTAACCGGAGGATTGAAGTCGAACGTTACCAAGTACGTGAACATACCTATAACTTCAGGTCCCGTAGCAGTTGGCACAAACATAACTGGCTCTATCTGGGCGAAATACCAGCTTCAGGTCGGAGAGCAGGTTTCGTATGCAAACATGTCTTCGGCAGTAATAGTGGTCAGGAGTGGTTGATCACGGAGTTGGCTTTGTTATGATAAGAGGTGAACAATATGGCGAAAAGAAGCAGAGGAGGAAGGATGGAAGCAGCTAAGAAACGCGCTGCGCGATACGGGAAGGGCAGAAAGAACAGGCATCCACGCATGGTAAAGAATAGACCTGCCGGAAAGAAGATAATGAGGACATAAATGTCTAAGTGGCTTTGGTTGTGGCAATGTGATATTGCCGCAACCTCCACATAAGCTCTATGCTATGGCTAGATCCTGGAAATAAAATAAGTGATATGATGTTCAGCATAAGGTTGCGAATAAGGGAGGAGATGAAGACCGTAATTAGCCCTAGCGAGACCATAACGCTTATCATAAGGCAGAGCCTTTGGCATTCGATTTCCCCGAGTGCGCTGGTCTTGACAGATAGGAGAGTAGTGATCATACACCATTCTTTCTGGGGATTTTACACAAAAATCAACCTGATAAGCCCTACTGAAATAAACGTAGTCCAGCATATTAACATCAAAAGCGTAGCGCTTGGAAGGGGTCGCCTATTCGGAACAGCTAGACTCAGGCTAATCGGATTCGTTGAGCCTACGCCACAAGTAGATTACGAGTGGGATATGAGCGGGATGTGGATAAAAGACGCGCTGAGAATCATAACTGAGATAGGTAGGTTGATAGAGGAGCGCAGTGTTGCGCAAGACGCATTGATTTCCCCTACCAACGCAATGGAGGGATGGGACGAGGACGCAAATACTAAACGATCTGATATTGCATTAAATGAACCACACAAACCTACTACTATGCAAAATACCATAAGTCATCAGAGAGAAGAAGAAAGAACAGGCTCCGGAAAACATCAATACAAGCTTGGGGAGACCTAACTTAAATGTCCCGTTGGAGCCTCTCCGATAGTGTTTCTTGGAAGTGCAGTATCATAAACCCTCTTTTCGTTGGCTTACAGCTATCGGTATAGATCTTAGTGAAGACTCCCAACAACTAAGGAAATTGTTGGAGGAACCACAACCTACAGAAAAGGAAGGGCTAGGCACTTTACATTATCAATCTGAACTAAATCCTTCTTCACGTTTCCCGATATCCACCACTCGTTGAGCAGTTTTAATGCTTCTCCTATTTCATCTTAGTATCCCTCGGACAGAGGGGAAGTCACGCTCAGGGAGAGAATGCAAGATCTCAAAGTGAGGCAGTTCCCGAAGAACTGAGAACCGATAAAACACATCCTTTGCGGGATGCAGTGATTGCATGAATGCAAGGGAGCCCACCCAGTTTACGGGTGGGAGGATGTTAAATAATCTTTACGCCAAAGACTCTTTGTTGGCAGAGGGCGATATACATGAAGGCTATTACTGTAATCCCGGGAAAGCCAGGGGCGTCACTCTCGGATATGCCTGACGTGCAGGCTGTTGGACTTGTCCGAGTCAGGACCTTGCATACAGGCATATGCGGCACAGACAGAGAGATAGTCGCTGGCAGGCTGAGCATAGCCAGACCCGGGAATGGCAACACCCTTATACTCGGACACGAAGCAGTAGGCATGGTCGAGGATGCTCCAGCATCGTCAGGATTCTCAAGAGGCAATGTAGTAGTGCCGATGGTCCGCAGGCCTGGCGGCTGCGTGAACTGCAGGAACGGCAGGCAGGATTACTGCATCGATGGCGATTTCGTCGAAGCAGGGATACGTGGCAAGGACGGTTTCATGCGGGATTATTTCTACGAGAAGCCTGAATTCCTGGTGAAGGTTGGCAACCCTGCAAATGCACGTACCTGCGTGCTGGCTGAGCCCACAAAGAATATAATGAAGATACTAGAAGCTGTAACGCTATCAGCGAAAAGGGCAATGTGGGATATTTCAGGCGGAGTAAAGGGCAAAGGAACCTGGATCTTCGGCACAGGTGCGGAAGGGCTCTTGTCGGCTGCAGTACTAGCAGATGCCGGAGCTTCAGTTACAATAGTGAATAGGAGAGACCTGACCCAGGCGGAGAAAGGCATAGCCGGCAGGATAGGCGCAAGGTTCTTCAATTCCTCTAGCGGCGAGTGGGATGCTGCCCTTGAGGCGAACAAGATGGATATGGTCATAGACGCTGTCGGCGTGCCGGACATATTCACAGAAGTAATACCAAGGCTTGAGAGGAACGGCATAATCGTGCTCTTCGGCACTGGCGGACAGGGGGAAGTAGCTCTGTTTGACGGTGGGAAGATAATAAAACTGGTAGACAAGAACGCCACGGTAATAGGATGCGAGGATGGCGCGAGGAGCCATTATGAGAGCGCGGTGGCATTCATAGAGAAAAACCGCGAGAGATACGGGCTTGACAGTATAATAACGGGCCACAGCAGCAACCAGGATCTGGAAGTGCTCGGGAAGAAGGACGCTGGAGAGATAAAGAGCATTATTGACTGGTGACTGGTATGGACGCAAGTATAGGACATACTATATTTTATATCTGACATGTTATATAATAATTGATTTACATGGAAGAAACGTTGAAAGTAAAGATAATATTGGGAAGCATCAGACAGGGAAGGTTTGGCGAAAGGCCTGCAAGATGGCTTGTCGAGGGACTGAAAGAGTGGAAGGAGATTGATGCGGAGCTGCTTGACCTGAAGGACTATCCGATGCCATTCTTCGACTCACCGGTATCGCCGGCTATGCTGGGCAGGAAATATCCGAATGAGGTGGTGCAGAAGTGGGCCGACAAGCTCGACGAGGCTGACGCGTTCATACTGATCTCCCCGGAGTACAACCACAGCTTTTCCGCAGTGCTTAAGAATGCAATTGACTGGACCAACCCGGAGTGGCTCAGGAAGCCTGTAGGCTTCGTGAGCTATGGCAGCACAGGCGGGGCGAGGGCAGTGGAGCATTTGAGAGGAGTTGCAATAGAGCTAAAGTCAGTTCCGATAAATAGGTCAATACACATAAGCTGGGATTTCATAATGAAGGCCATGAAGAATCCAGGGGTGCAGAATGCCGAGCTCTTCGCTCCGCTGAGGGACGGGTCGCAAGGGCAGGATAACCTTGCAGTATTCGTGAATGACCTGCTCTGGATGGCCAAGGCGCTGAAAGTGGCGCGTACAGGCAAATAGAGCCTGTGAAGATCCAGGATTGTTGACACGCTTATAAACATTACAGGAGAAATAGGGTCAGTGATAAGATGAAACCTGCGGCAATGGTTGGGGCAGTAATAGTAGTTGTAATAATAGGGATAGCAGCATACGCACTATCTCGCTCTAGTAGCAGCGTTCAGTCAACAATACCTGCGACATCAGCAGTTAGCACTGCTGGATACTCGACTGCTCCAGTGACTACATCAGCGAACCACACATCTACGGCAAACTCCACCAGCGTAGCAACTACGGTCAATGCCACCCATCAGTCGAGCAAGCACGCGTATAACTTCTCCGCAGGTTACAATGCAACATATGGATACTACCTTGCAAACGCCTCCGGATACACGGTTTACCTGTTCACGGCAGACAAGCAGAACGGGACCACAAGCGCATGCACAGGAACATGCACAACCTTCTGGCCTCCGGTACTGGTCTCTGCCAACTACACGCTTGCCGTTCCATCAGAAGCGAACATAACGAGATTCTCTACAATAACCCTGGGAGATGGCAGCAAGCAGCTTACATATGATGGCTGGCCCCTTTACTATTATGCGGGGGACAAGAGCTCAGGGGCAATAACTGGCGAGGGAATAAGCGCATTTGGCGGAACATGGTATCTGGTTACTCTGCCAAAGGCGAAGGTTCCCGCGTAAACACAGGGTAAGCCATTGAACAGAGCCAATGCAAGGCACTTGCTGACTAGGATAAGCCTGTCTTTCGTATTCATAGGCATAGGGATATGGGAGATAGTGCAGCCCTCTTACTGGGGCATGTACGTGCCTCCATTCGTCTCGTCAATCATAGCCACGAACACATTCGTAGTAATCCACGGAATCGCGCTGGTGGTAATAGGCACGGCCGTGCTTCTTGGAATTTATTTAAGGGTAGCTTCGGCACTTGCGGTACTGGTAATGCTCACCATCGTAGTGTCGCTGACCTTCTACTTCGGTTTCAACGACATAGTGATTAGGGACATAGCCATACTGCTGATCGCAGCGGCTCTCTTCTTTGACGATACAGATTATCTTAGGATAAGGATTGACAGGTGACCCTACTCTTTCTGAACAGAGAGGTCCTGGTCGCGGTCTAGGGTCTTCGTCAGGACTTCCGCAGCCATGGTAACCGGATTGATTATGCTGTTTACCTCCAAATCGGCAAGATGCGACTCCGCCTCGGCATTATGCGCTATGACGGATAATTTCACGTCCTTGGCGATCTTCCTCACGACAAGCACCACATACACCGTCTTGGAGCTGTCACGCAGGTCTATGACTATATCAGTAGCCTTGTTAAGGTTGTACTTCTCCAGTTCCGTCCTTGAAGTGTAGTCTTCCACAAATGCAAGGTAGCCTTTCTTCCTCAGTGCATCTGCTGTTGGCTTGTCCCCGGTTATTATCACGAAGTTCCTCTTCTGTGACTTCAACTTATGTGCTATGATCTCGTTTGCAGAATCGTATCCGATAAGCACTATATGATTCTTCATTTTCTTTCTGTCGGAGCTGTTTATGCCGGAGTACAGCTTCTCCACCCTTGCGCTCAAGAATTCACCAGAGAGTACCGTTATGGCACTCAGGAATATACTTAACCCGGAGATTATTAAAATTATTACGAAATCCCGCGCTATGCCGGTAATCGGCGTTATGTCCCCATAGCCCACGGTTGAGATGGTGACTACTGTGAAGTAAAGCGCCTGGTTCAGCGATGTAATCTTTACATTGAAGTTGTTTGCCTGGCCTAGAAAATATGTTCCGAGGGTGCCATATGCAAGCACCGCTGCTATAGCAAGCACATAGAATACTACCCGTTGGTCTATCTCCATGCACTATCCATTTGTATGGCAAGGTTTATGACTTCAGCGTAAGTTTGAAGAAAGCCTTGGCCCGTTTCCAAGAGTCTTTAGCCGCAGCCTTGTTGTAGAGGTGTTTGTTGGTGTTGTTGAAGAACGCATGCGCAGCGCCATTATGGCCAATGCGCAGCAGGGGCAGTACGGCAGCGTGTCAGGGCTCAGCAGGCTCATGCAGAACATAGGTACGCTCTCAAGCTACGTGATAATACTCACTGTTGCATCGCTCTCGGTGTCCAGGCAGATGGCATTCGAGATCTTCCTGGGCACGTCCAGGCTTATAGGTGGCATCTCAGCGGAATTTATCAAAGGCATAGACGCTGCGCTAGTGCTTTCCATAATAGTGCTTTTTATAGCCGCTGTACTCTCATATTCAAGAGGCAGGGAGAATCGCAGCGCAGGGCACAGCGAGCCAGCCAAATGAGGGCGAAGTAAATGCGGAGATGCGAATGGTCGGGCCAGGATCCTATCTATATAAGGTATCACGATACTGAGTGGGGAGTCCCTGTGCATGATGACAGGAAGATATTCGAGTTCATGGTGCTTGAAGGAGCGCAGGCGGGCCTGAGCTGGTTCACCATACTCAAGAGACGCAAAGGCTATAGAAGGGCGTTCGCGGGCTTTGCGCCGGAAAAGGTGGCGGAATTCGGGGAGAAGAAGGTAAAGGAGCTGCTCGGCGACCCTGGGATAATAAGGAACAGGCTGAAGGTATTGTCTGCAATAAACAATGCAAGAAGGTTCCTTGAGGTGCAGCATGAGTTCGGGAGCTTTGACTCGTATGTGTGGGGATTCGTGGGAGGCAAGCCAAAGAGAAACAGATGGACGGACCTGAAGCAGCTGCCTTCAAGGACCCGGGAATCTGACGCGATGAGCAAGGACCTCATAAAACGCGGGTTCACTTTTGTCGGGAGCACCATATGCTACGCACACATGCAGGCGACAGGAATGGTCAATGACCACATGTATTACTGCTTCAGGTACAGGCAGCTCTGACTGGAACTTATATTAACCTGTCATATGTAATCTCTCTGGTTGCAAGCATGCAGCAATCACTTCTTGTATATTCGCTGGCAATAGCTTTCGCAATAGTGGTGGCGATCACCGTTGTGTTATATACAACCTCAATACCACACAGCACAACCTCCACAAGCACGATGCCGGTGAGCACTCTGGGAGTAGTTAACGTTACCGGGACATCGTCCATAACTACCACTGTGGCAAGCGTCTCGTCTGTTGTCACTACAGCATCGCAGTCAACAGCAACTACCACGTTGCCAAGGAGCAATGGAACCATGGAGGAATGGCAGGCAGCATCCTCTTACCCACTGCCCATCTATAACGAGACCTGTGTGGCGTGGTCAGCATACATATATTGCATTGGTGGAATGACCTCGCCCCAGTTCATGACTAACAAGGTATACTTCGCCCCCGTCTCATCCAGTGGGATAGGTACATGGAAGGAGACAACACCGTACATTTACAATATAAGCGACCCGTCATGCGCCATGAACGGCAATACAGTCTACTGCACAGGAGGGATGGGATACCTCCAAGCGGTAGGCAATGCCACATACCTGCCCTACGTATATTATGCAAACCTTACCCCTGAGGGAATCACCGCTTGGAAATTCGCAGTGCCATACCCGGATCCTGTGGCTGGTACATCGTGCGTAATGCTCAGCGGCAAGCTCTATTGCGTGGGAGGATTCAATTCAACGGCAAGGTCGTCAGAAGTAAACTATGCTTCTGTAGGCAATGGCACATATCAATTCTGGCTTAATACGGTGAACTATCCTGTGCAGACGTCATTTACCAGCTGCGTCGGTGAGAATAACACCGCATACTGCACGGCCGGGACAGGTAGCCAGAACGACTATTACGCCTCGATAGCACAATCGTATGGCGGGCTTGGCAACTGGACTTACTCAGGGACTTATCCTGTGCATGCTTTTGATCCGAGCTGTTCCTTGTCCAATGGCGTGGACTATTGTGTTGGAGGATATTCAGGGAGCTATGCCCCCATAAGCAATATGTACTATTCGAAGCTCTCTCCAACAGGGTTCTCAGGCTGGAAACAAGGACCAGCGTATCCCTCGCCGGGGCTTTACCAAGGTAGCTGTGCGGCATCAGGGGCGTACATATACTGCATAGGAGGCCGCAACCAGTTCGGTGGCACTTATTTCGCGCAGCTGGCATAAGATATTGGTCAGTTTTGCACATGGGCTTGCTCTTCCCTTGCATCTCCGATGTCTGCGAGCCATTTTATGGTGTTGAACTCCTTCTTGACATCTATGCTCCTGAGAGGAAGGTCTCCGAGAAGCATGCCGGTAACTTCGCCGTACATGGCCCTTACCCTGTGCCTCTTGAAGTGCTCCTTGTAATACTGGATCTGGCGCTTGTAAGCGACATCGTAATTGTCGAAGACGCCCATAAGGAAGTAATCATAGCTGCCGACCAGCTGCGAGACTATGGGGAACCTGCATATGACTGGCTCGGGATCGTCGCTCTGCAGCACTTCCCTTCGCATTCTCGCCCCGTCAATCTCGAAGTTCTCTGCGAGCGTGTACTTGCCGAACATTGACATTATGGAAATATCTCGCCGTGGCTGCATGACCAGGGTGAATCTCCTTATGTATCCTAGCTCTACCAACTTCTTGAAATTGTAGGCAACGGTGTTGAAGTGCATGTCCAGCTTCTCGGATATCTGCTTGAATGACATCCTCGCATTGGTATTGAGGAGCTTTAGCATCTCCTTGTATTTCTGCGGTATCGAGATCCTGTCTATGAGTGCATTCCTGGATGGAAAGAAACCGAGCTGCCTGTGCGCTACGTCGGAAGCCTGCCAGAGCACCCCGTACTTGGAGAGCGCTATCTGCATGGTCTTGTCCCAGTGCACATATTCCTGGCTGCTAGTTGCATTTGCATATATTACCATGTCGTACTTGCCGCGCACTGTCATGGCCACCTGGGGTATGTAAGATTTCTCAAGGAGCTTTTGGACCTCGCCGTAATCCGGCTTGTTCACGAACTTGAGCATTATTATGTGCGGCGAGTTGAGGCCCAGCATGCCCTCATTGAGCTCTATCGTGTACCTTATGCCAAGCTCTTCCTCTGCTTTCTTTATCCTCTCCTTTATGGTCCTTCTTGAAACGCCGATCTTCTTTGACAATTCCAGTATGGAAACCCTTGAGTCCTCGGAGAGGGCACGGAGGATCCGTCGCGTAAGTGGGCTCTGCCTCTCGTTAAACTCGCTCCGGAAGGCGTGCGGGTTGTGCTCCATGCTCTCATATAAAACAAAAAGGCATTTAAAGTTTCCTAAATCTGCTACTTTACATAATAACAAACATTATGTCTTAAATTGCCAATTTATATAAAGTATATAAGACTTAAGAACGGACTAATCTTGTGAAATGGATGGACTTAAGGACAAAGGCCTATGCATCTCTTGCATTTGCAGTAGTGTCGGGGTCGTTCCTGGCCATATTGCTTGACCTCGCGAAGGGCGTGAACATCTATGAATTCTTCTTCTTCATGTACCTCCTCTCTGTGCCGATGGGCCTCGCATTGCTTGCTTATAAGGGCAAGCTGGGCAAGCTCGTTGAAGTGGCGAAGGACGGGAAGCGACTCGCTTACATGGCACTAACCGGCCTGCTCATATACATGCCGATCGAGTTCGGCGTCTCGTATGCCGAGCACTTCGTCACTGCATCGCTGGCAACTGCAATATTCAGGACAAGCCCGCTCATGGTGCTGCTCTTCACTCCGATAATGCTGCGGGAGAGGCTCACGAAGATACAGGTGCTCGCCCTCTCGCTCGGCGTGGTGGGCCTCTACATAGGCATAACCGGGGGCAACATATCCGGGCTGATAAGCAACGCTGCATTGACACCGGTGCTGCTGCTTGTTATGCTCACCCTTGGCTACTCTATATCGGTGCTCTCCATAAGGAAGTTCATGTTCGACACTGACGTATTGCTCGCGGTGTCAGCAATAGTCATGCTGGTATTCTTCGCTGCTGCGTTTCTGCTTGCCGGAGCCCCACTTGCACCAATCAGCCTGCCCAGCTTGGCGGTGCTCGCATACCTGGGCCTGTTCTTCAACATATTCAGCTTCTACATCTCATTCCAGTCATTGAAGATGGTGAAGGTTTCAGAGTATACGAATGCCCACCTTCTCTCGCCTTTCCTTACCTTTGTCTGGGCTTTCGCCATACTGGCGGAGCCAATCACCCCGTATTACCTGGTGATAGCTGGGTTTGCAACCGCAGGCATGATAATGCAGAGGTGGGACATGAAGATAGGCTCGTTTGCGACACGGAAGAACAGCACTCTCCGGCACACAGTAATATTCGACGTTACCGGGGCGTTTGCCAACACAGGCGAGGCTGCGATAAGCAGCACCATAGGCAGCGGCGGGAGGGTGCTTGCGGTAAAGCTCCACAACGACCATAAGGCAAGGGTTGATGATTTTGTCAGGAACGGCAGCCATGTTGGCGTGTATACAGATGAACATCCAAACATAGCGCGGGAATCAAAGTTTGTTAAGGAGATACTTGGCGCTGGAGAGGGAGAGTTCGTGGTTATGAAGGCCGGCAATGTGGACGAAGATGAAGGCTTCTTCGAGAGACTGCACGCAGAGCTGGGATCAGGAGGGCAACAGATCCGGAAGGAGCAGTAGTGCTTCACTGCAGTTCTGTCTTCCCTTCGGCAGGCTTCTCGTTGCCTTGACGCGACATTTTTGCCATGTAGTTGTCAAGCTTTATCGCGCGCTGGTAGAGGTATGCGAACCTCCTGCTCGCATGGCCATAGCTTATAGTGGTTATGTGCTCGCTCTTCTTGTTTATTATGTTGAAAGGAGGCACCTTGTACGCTATCTTGTCATCAAGCATTATGCGCTCGTGCTGGTCAATGGCGTCCTTCTCGTCCATGAGCTTTATCTCAAACCCGGTGCCGTTCACAGCGAGCTCGCTCTTGAAGTCCGATATGGAGCTGCCTATGTCAGCATCAAGCATATCTTTAGATGTAAGTATGGTTATCCTGGTGAAATTCCCCTGGCTCTGCTCTATCAGCCTGTGGAGGTTGGTCAGCGCGGTGGAATTGAAATGCTTATCCACTATCCTGAGGTGGCCGGCAAGCCTCGAGAAGATACTCTCGCGCAGGTTGATCAGGTTAGAGAACGGCGTGCTTGGGTCTATCACCATCGTATGCGGCATCCTGGCGGACCGGGCAGATCCCCGCCTGCGGTTAAGGTATTCCAGGAATCCGTCGCATGCGAAGCATATCGCTATTCCGGCATAGGTCACATACATGTAGAAGTTTTCTACCGCGATGTAGGGAGTTGACACCACCAGGTACAGCAGCAATACGTATACGGCTACCATAGCCGCGTGGTATGGTACGTATCGCGACTGTGCTGAGGTTCCTCTCTCGTTCCTCTTTATGAACATAAGGAATGCGCCGGCCATCAGCGCCATTGCCACTATGAAAAGCACATAAGCTTCCAGTATGTAATTGTGTATCGCCAGCAGCTGCTGTGCTGCTGGGGCAACGCTTGAGGCTATGGTGGCATTATGGTCATAAACGCTCTGCACTATGGCTCCGGCGCCTATGCCGTACAGGATGGAGAGTTCCTCCACCATGTATACAGAACCAAGAACCAGCATGAGCGAGGCAAGGTTTAGGAATATGAGCGTGAACCTGTCTTTTGAGCCAGATTCGCCGGTCTTCTCCATGCTCTATCCTTTGAGCAAGAAATTATAATAGCCTTTGCCGGGTCATAGCAATTAGGAACTTGAGAAACAGCCATAAAAGATAGTACATCTCGGTAACAAGACAATAAAATGATTCGTATCACGAGAGAGTTTCGGAAGATTCATACGCATGGAATAACGCTAGCTCTTTTAGGTTAAAGTGCCAGGTTCCTGCCAATTCCTTGGCCAAGTCAAGGTTTAAATACCAGTGCTGATACAATTATAATATATCACGAGCAGGTACAGTAGTTCCTATAAGTCAGACTAATTTAGTCGTCGTATAACTACTCCTTTGCTTGTAGGAAGGTGTAAAGTTTGAAAGCATTCTCAGAAATGAATCTAGATCCAGCCATAGTCGAATCGCTCAGGCGC
>JAJZKP010000031.1 GCA_021804105.1 Microcaldota archaeon
ATCTTCACAGGCTGATAGAGCAGCACCAGGGGAACTTCACCCGGATAACCATACTTACATCTAAGGAGATGCTTGATGCAGACATAGGCAGCTCTATCTCGGACTTCAAGAGCGAGCTCGCGGGGAGTGGCACAGGGCTTGAGGTAAAGCTCATGGACGAGAAGGACGCCGTTGACCAGCACGAGCGCATAATGCTTGATGACAAGATAGCGTACAAGGTTCCTCCTTTCAACATAATAAACAAGAAGAGCGAGCACATAACCACTATAAGCTATGACCATGCGAGCAGGAGGTTCGCGTACCTCTACCAGCGCGCTATAAAGCTTGAGAACTACATGGCAAAAATGTCGCGCCAAGGCAACGAGAAGCCGGACGGGGAAAAAGCAGAGACGCAGTGAGGTACTACTGCTTCTGCCGGACCGGTTGCCCTGCGGACCCCAGCTCCTCGTGCAGCCTCTCGAAGAAGCCTTCGTCCTCGTCCACACTGCCGGCCTTCATCACCACAAATTCTTCCCCACGTGCTCCAAGTATCTCTTTCACATATTTCGATTCCCTTGCTATGCTTGGGTGCTCATCGGTATACACGCCAATGTGGCTGCCATTCCTTACAAAATCATCAACCCTTGCCTTATGGCCGTTGTGGAGCTTTACCGCCAGCACCCTCCCGCCGTTGTTTATGGTACTGCTTATCGCCGCTTCGCCGGTGTTGGCAAAAGCCCCGGTTACATCGAATATTATCGTGTGCCTGAGTGCGCTGTTCTTTCGTGTTGCGAACGAGCCTATCTTCATGTCCCACCTCTGCATTATCATGCCTGCTGTGGCAAACCCCGCTATGACCAGGTAATACGGGGTGATTGGCTCTGCCAGTATGGCGAAAGCCCAGACAAAGGTGAGGAAAGGCGAGAGAAGGTGGGCATTTGTATACTCGGAAACCTTCACCATCTTCAATGACTGGAATGAGATATAGAAGCTGAATATATTGAAGAACAGGCCGAGATATGCAAGCACCGCCAGGTTGGGCAGGCTGATCGGCGCAAGCGGGGCCCCGTCAAGCAGAAATGCCGCAGCGAAGAATATCAGCATGACGATTGCAGACACCGCGAGCAGAACGTCAGTGTCGAACATGAACTTTCTTATGGAGAGAACTGATACCGAGTAGCCAAGAGTGAGCATCACCAGCAGCAGCACCGGTGTCAATGCGGCGTTGCTTATCAGCCCGGATATGTTGCCTCCGGTTATGCCTATGTAGAGGCCCGCCACCCCGAGAGAGAGGGCGAGCACCTGCATCTTAGTGAGCCTCTCCCGCAGCATTATCGGGGTGAAGAGCAGCACCATGAGCGGGCTTGTCCTGAATATTGCTGTTGCCAGCGATGCCGTAACGAAGTGCTCCGCATACGAGATGCCGAACTCGATGGGCATGTATATCAGCAATCCGGTTAGCGCCATGTAAGCGAGCTTCTTCCCGTCCTTTGCCACTTCAACGAGCTTGCCCAGCTTGCCCTTATAAGCAAGCAATGCAAGGCCCATCGGCACCGAGAGAAGATACATGAAGAAGAAGAACTCATAGATGTTCACGCCCTTCGCTAGGGCAAGCAATATGGCTAGGAATGACCCAGACACTACTGCAAATGCAAGAGATGCATAAGCCTTTGTCCTTAAATCCATCCGTTTCACAAGATTAGTCTGTTCTGAAGTCTTATATATTTGACATAAATTGGCAATTTAATACATAATGTCTGTTATTCTGTAAAGTAGCAGATTTAGGAAACTTTAAATGCCTTTTTGTTTTATATGAGAGCATGGAGCACAACCCTCATGCCTTCCGAAGCGAGTTTAACGAGAGGCAGAGTCCGCTCACGCGACGGATCCTCCGCGCCCTTTCCGAGGACTCAAGGGTTTCCATACTGGAATTGTCAAAGAAGATCGGCGTTTCAAGAAGGACCATCAAGGAGAGGATAAAGAAAGCAGAGGAAGAGCTTGGCATAAGGTACACGATAGAGCTCAACGAGGGCATGCTGGGCCTCAACTCGCCGCACATAATAATGCTCAAATTCGTCAACAAACCGGATTACGGCGAGATTCAAAAGCTCCTTGAGAAATCCTACATACCGCAGGTGGCCATGACAGTGCGCGGCAAGTATGACATGGTCATCTATGCAAATGCGACCAGCAGCCAGGAATATGTGCACTGGGACAAGACCATGCAGATAGCGCTCTCCAAGTATGGGGTGCTCTGGCAGGCTTCCGATGTAGCGCACAGGCAGCTCGGTTTCTTTCCATCCAGGAATGCACTTATCGACAGGATCTCGATACCGCAGAAATACAAGGAGATGCTAAAGCTCCTTAATACTGATGCGAGGATGTCATTCAAGCAGATATCCGGGAAGCTGGACATGCACTTCAACACCGTTGCCTACAATTTCAAGAAGCTGGTTGAGCTCGGATACATAAGGAGATTCACCCTGGTCATGCAGCCGCGGCAAGACATTTCCATAATGTCAATGTTCGGCAAGTACACGCTTGCAGAGAACTTCGAGGTTGACGGGGCGAGGATGCGTAGGGAAGTGCTGCAGAGCGACGATCCCGAGCCAGTCATATGCAGGTTCCCCATAGTCTCGCAGCTGGTCGGGAGCTATGATTACTTCCTTATGGGCGTCTTCGACAATTATGATGTCGCTTACAAGCGCCAGATCCAGTATTACAAGGAGCACTTCAAGAGGCACAGGGTAAAGGCCATGTACGGCGAAGTTACCGGCATGCTTCTCGGAGACCTCCCTCTCAGGAGCATAGATGTCAGGAAGGAGTTCAACACCATAAGATGGCTCGCCGACATCGGAGATGCAAATGAAGAGCAATCCCGCGTGCAGAACTGACTAGTTTTTCATGCTAGCTGCGCAAAATAAGTGCCGCCGAACTGGTTGCGGCCTCCAATGCAGTATATGTAAGCCCCGGATACAGCGCAGCTGCCCTGGTAGAGCCCTGGCGAAGGATACGAGGGTCCTGGTTTCCAGTCTGAGAACCCTGTTGGAGAGAGCGTCGAGTAGTACATCTTGCTTATTGGCGCATAGCTCCCTGAATATCCTCCCACGCAATAGTCCACGCCCTCGGACACGGAACAGCTCGGGTCAAACGCCTGCACAGGATAAGCCCCTGAGTAAGTCCAGCTGCCCAGCCCGCCATATGATTGCGCTATCGAAGCGTAATAGTTGTTCTGGCTACCTGTTCCTGCCGTGCAGTATGCGGTGTTATTCTCTCCGACGCAGCTGGTAAATGACGTCTGCACGGGGTAATTCACAGTATTAAGCCAGAATTGATATGTGCCATTCCCGACAGAAGCGTAATTTACCTCGGATGATCTTGTCGTGGAGTTGAATCCTCCCACGCAATAGAGCCTGCCGCTGAGCATTGCACACGACGTGCCAGCCACCGGGTACGGATATGGCACTGCGAATTTCCACGCAGTGATCCCATCCGGAGTAAGGTTTGCATAATATACGTAGGGCAGGTATGTGGCGTTATCGCCCACTACCTGGAGGTATCCCATCCCCCCTGCGCAGTAAATCGTATTGCCGTTCAGTGCGCATGACGGATCGCTTATATTGTAAACGTACGATGCTGTCTCCTCCCATGTGCCTATTCCGCTTGACGAGACTGGGGCGAAGTATACCTTGTTAGTCATGAACTGGGGCGAGGTCATGCCACCTATGCAATATACGTATCCGGACCATCCCACACAGGTCTCGTTATAGATCGGTAATGGATAGGAGGATGCTGCCTGCCATTCCCCCATTGTCCCGTTGCTCCTTGGCAACGTGGTAGTTGCTGTCGACTGTGATGTCGTAGTGACAGCAGAAGAGCTGCTCGGTACAATAGTCGTTATAGACGATGTCCCGGTAACGTTGACTACTCCCTGGGTGCTCACTGGCGCTGTGCTTGTGGTGGTCGTGCTATAAGGTATTGAGGTTGTATATAAGACAACAGCGATTACTACCACTATTGCGAAGGCTATTACGAGGGAATATACGAGAAGCGATTGCTGCATGCTTGCAACCAGAGAGATTACATATGACAGGTTAATATAAGTTCCAGTTAGAGCTGCCTATACCTGAAGCAATATTCCATGTGGTCATTGACCATTCCTGTCGCCTGCATGTGCGCATAGCATATTGTGCTCCCGACAAAACTGAACCCGCGTTTCACGAGGTCCTTGCTCATCGCGTCGGATTCCCGGGTCCTTGCAGGCAGCTGCTTCAGGTCAGTCCACCTGTTCCTCTTTGGCTTTCCCCCCACGAATCCCCATACATACGAGTCAAAGCTCCCGAACTCGCGCTGCACCTCTAGGAACCTTCTTGCATTGTTTATTGCAGATAATACCTTCAGCCTGTTCCTTATTATGCCGGGATTTCCGAGCAGTTCCTTTATCCTCCTGCTGTTGAATTCAGCTACCCTCTCCGGTGCAAAGCCCGCGAACGCTCTCCTATAGCCTTCGCGTCTCTTGAGTACTGTGAACCAGCGCAGGCCCGCTTGCGCTCCCTCAAGCACCAAGAACTCAAATATCTTCCTGTCGTCATGCACAGGGACTCCCCACTCAGTATCATGATACCTAATGTATAGAGGATCCTGGCCTGACCACTCGCATCTACGCATTTCCTTCACCCCTGTTCGGCCGGTCCACTATGCCCTGCGCCGCGATTCTCCCTGCCTCTTGAATATGAGAGAACAGCTGCTATAAAAAG
>JAJZKP010000004.1 GCA_021804105.1 Microcaldota archaeon
GTTGTTTCCGGCCTGTCTGGGGAGGAGATGGAGAGGACAGCAAAGGAGCTGAAGAGGATACTGGCCTGCGGCGGCACATACAAGAACGGCATGATAGAGCTGCAGGGAGACCACAAGGACGCAGCTAAGAAGGCGCTGCTCCAGCTCGGATACCAGGAAGAGACAATAGACATGTCCTGATCGCCAGGCTGTTCTCTTTTTTCTTGCACATATGCTATCCGGAGCGCATGCCAACAGGCATGACCAGGGCATCTGCAAGGATTAGTACGTACTACGCAAGGCAAGTGATAAAAGACTGCTATGGCAATCTATTCCTGAGGAGATGAGGATAGATGAGCTAAGGGACAGGGTCCCTGCAGATTTTATAGACGCGGCGCTGAGGCAGGGCATAGAGAAGCTCACGCCTCCGCAGGAACTCGCAGTGGAGAGCGGCCTGCTAGAGGGGAGAAACATAGTCATAGCTGCGCCTACAGCAAGCGGCAAGACACTCATAGCCGAGATGGGCATCATAAAGGCAGTTGCGAAAGATCACAGGAAGGCAGTGTACATAGCGCCGATGCGCGCGCTGGTGAGCGAGAAATATTCCGACTTCAAGAAGCTGTACCCGCACCTGAGGATCGCAATGTCGATAGGAGACCTGGACTCGCTGGATCACTGGCTTGCTGAGTACGACATCATACTCGCGTCTACGGAGAAGCTGGACAGCCTGATCAGGCATGGAGCCGACTGGCTTGGAAGCATAGGATGCATTGTCATCGACGAGGTGCACATGCTTGACGATCCGGGGAGGGGACCCACGCTAGAGGTCCTGGTCTCCAGGCTCAGGAGGATATGCAAGGATGCTCAATTCATCGCGCTGAGCGCCACTGTAGGCAATGCCAACGAGATAGCGGACTGGCTTAAGGCAGGGCTCATAGAAAGCGATTACAGGCCGGTTCTCCTTGAGAAAGGCATTGTGTTTGATTCCCGCATCTATTACGTTGACAAAGAGGAGGGATTGGAAGGCACACATAGGATCCCGGAGATGAGGATAACGCAGGATACGCTGGAGAAAGGGAAACAGATACTCATTTTCTACAGCACAAAGAGGAACACCGAGTCAGGAGCGGAGAGGCTTGGCGATGTTGTACCGCAATATCTGAAGGAGAGCGAGAAGGAGGAGTTGAAGAGGCTGGCAGGTAGGGTCCTCCATTCGCTGGACAGGCCTACGGCGCAATGCGAGAAGCTAGCCAGAGACATTGAGAAGGGCACCGCCTTCCACCACAGCGGGTTGGTAAATGAGCAGCGCAAGCTTATAGAAGACGCATTCAGGGCAGGCCTGCTGAAGGCCATATGCTCCACAACGACACTGGGCCTTGGGGTGAACCTTCCGGCCCACACAGTGGTGGTCAGGGATACCACAAGATACAGCGAGGGCGAAGGATCCGAGAAGATAAGTGTAAACGAGGTGACGCAGCTCTTCGGGCGTGCCGGCAGGCCAAGGTATGACAAGTATGGCAGGGCGCTCCTCATAGCCAGATCAAGAAGTGAGATAGATGACCTGCAGAACAGGTACATCTCGGCGAGGCTCGAGCCAGTGGTCTCGAAACTCGGGGTCCTGCCGATACTAAGAACGCACATATTGGCATTTGTTGCCACCAAGTTCCTCACCAACGAGGATTCCATATTGGGATTCCTCAGCGAGACCCTTTACGGATACCAGTATTCCAGCATGTCGGAGTTGAGGTCGATAACCAGGGATGTGCTCACGGAGCTTGCGAAGTGGAGGTTCGTTGAGAAGAAGGGTAGTGTGTACAGCACTACAAAGATAGGGGAGCGGGTCAGCGAACTGTACATAGATCCGCTCTCAGCGCAGTGGATACTCGACTCGCTCGTGAAGGAGCGCGATGACATAGCTAATCTTTTCATGATAGCCAATACTGTGGAGATGAGGCCGTACATGAAGCCCACCGACGATGCTGCGGAGGCATTCATGCACTACCAGTACATGCTGAACAACACATCCGTCAACTATGATTCCGAGGAGCTCGTTTTCTATGACCCGATAAAGCCATTGAGCACTGCGCTTATGCTCCACATGTGGATAAACGAGATAACTGAGCAGGACCTTACCAAGGCATACTCAACAACCCCGGGGGCAATCTTCGCAAAGATAACAAATGCGGACTGGCTGCTTTATGCTGCTGCTGAGCTGGGCAAGCTTGCCAGGGTGAACACGCGGCCGTTGCTAGAGCTTAGGATAAGGATGAAGTACGGGATAAAGAAGGAGCTTACGGATCTTGTGCGCCTGCAGCAGGTAGGGCGCGTAAGGGCAAGGCTCCTCTACAGCAACGGGATAAAGGGCGTTGCCGACCTCAGGAAGGATGACTCGCCTGCAATAGTGGAAAGGCTCTTTGGCAAGGAACTCTCACTCAGGATACTCGAACAGGTAAAGACCTTGTAGGCAGGTATATGGGTTCTTATTTCTTGCGTCTGGTAGTTAATAGAGTTAATGGAGCATAGTAAGAGCATACGAAAAGCCCAGTCAGCAATCGAGTATCTTATGACCTATGGCTGGGCCCTGCTGATAATAACAATCGCCATGGGCGTGCTCTTCTACCTCGACTTCTTCAACGGCGTAGCATCAGTGCAGTCAACATGCATATCTTCGACAGGATATTTGTGTGCAGATCTTACCATGAATTCTACAGGCTATGCAATAGTAACCTTAGGGCAGACTGGAGGATACCCAATTACAGTTACAGGGATTGCGTGCACTAATAGCACCACGCCGCCATCGACTTTTGTCTCAATTTCCGGAGCCACACTGCAGGATACAGGCACGTCCAGGTTCGTATTCCAATGCCCCGGATCGGCAGGGCCAATAGGCAAGGCATATAGAGGATACTTATGGATTGTGTATAATACCGAATCACAATCAGATCTAGTAGTAAGAATAGCAACTTTCAGCGCACAGGTTGTCACTAATGCAGGTATGGGAACAGGTTTTGGCGCACAGACATGAGAGGTTGGCTGGGTGTTACCCTGAGCTGGCCTGGTGCGGATTGCCCGGCATAGCAGTGCGCGCATTCTCCGACGTTATAGGCACATGGGCAGGTCTTTATCTCGGTAATTCCCCTATCACCCTCGGAGAGAAAGAATTATAAAAGCAATTGTCGTAGTAATCGCAGGCGATTGGTGATAAGAATGGGAGTTTTCGACAAGCTTGGGCAGACTTTTGGTTCTGCGAAGGAGATAAACGTAGAGGACTATATGAACTCGGTAGAGATGGATGACGTCGACTTGCTGCATGAGCCTGCAGACATGTACGTTAAGCCTGTTTCTCTGGTAAGCGAGGACGATGTGAAGCCTATAGAAGAGGAACTGGGGAAGAAGAATATCCTGCTCCTTGACATGACTGAGCTTAACAAGAGGCCTACGACAAGAGGCAACATAATATCGGAGCTGAAGAGGTATGTCGACAAGATAAACGGCGACATAGGCCAGCTTGATGCAAACAGGATACTTGTTACCCCTGCAAAGGTAAAGATAGTGAAGAGGAAGAAGGACGGCAAGTAGTCATTTCAGAGCTGTTATGAGCGCGTGGACCTCCTGCCTGGCAGGTTGTGCGTTGGATATGGTTCTTCTGAACACGCTCATTACAGCCTTTCTATTCCTTATATTTTTTCCTTTCAGCGTAAGTTCAAAGAGCGAGTAGAGATGCTCAAGCTCCTTTCTGTCCGGCATCTGCTGGTTCATCCCCGGCCTTGGCCTTGAAAAGTTTCTGCTGGTCAGGGCATAAAGCATTATTGCAAGCGCATGAGATATGTTCAGCACAGGATATGCGGGGTTCGTGCCTATGTACGCAACAATATCGCACTTGCCCAGCTCTTCTACTGTAAGGCCCGTATCGTCCCTGCCAATGGCAAGGCCTATAGTTCCGTTCTTCCTAATCTTCCTGCCTTGCACTTTCTTTATCGCCTCTTCAAGCATATAGACCTTGTTGAAGTCAGAGCGGGCTTTCTCCCATATGCCTGTTGTTCCCAGTACAATGTCGCAATCCTTTATGGATTCGTCGAAAGTTTCATAGACCCGCGCATGGACAAGCAGCTCCCTGGCATGCTTAGCATACATGACAGACTTTATTCCAGAGAGCTTGGCCCTGGGCTTCACGAAAGAGAGTCTCTTTATGCCGAAGTTCTTTGATACCCGCGCCATGTATCCCAGGTTTATCTGGTACTTGGGGCTTACAGCTATGACCTTTATGTTCACGCCAGCACCATGAAGGTAAGGAGTATGGTTAATGTATTGACAAGTATGTGCGCTATGATCGAGGGATAGAGGGAATTGGTCCTCTTGTAGACATAACCTGCGAGCAGTCCGAAGATGAATGCGGCTATTACCTCTATGCCAAATGATGAACTATAGGTCACGTGTCCCGCTGCGAAGATCAGTGCGCTCAGTATTATGCCTATCCTGGGCACGAGAAAGCCCCTGAAGAGTATCTCCTCGTTTATCGGGGCTATGAGCGAGGTAAAGACGTAGAACCATATAGGGGCTGATGCGAAAAGCACATTTACATTGCTGTTTATCGGCGTGTTGGTAACTACGCTTATTATACCAACAATCAACTCAAGCACGAAGATTACTATGAAGAGGAGCACCCCGAGGAGTATCCTGTTTATCCCGAAGACTCCTTTCCCCTTAAGCCCCACGCTTGCTGCCATGGAGCCAAGGCTCTGCTTCTTGTAGAATACGAAATAGCAGAGAACAGACAAGGAGAATGACATTGAGAGAGTTGCATCGGATACGAACATGAGCGAGTTATAGCTCATATATCCGGAATAGTAAAAATAGAGAGCCGGAACCGTGAATATTACATTAAGTACCAGGAATATGGCCAGAAAGACAATTATGCCAATGAATTTTCCGAGATAATCGGTTTTAGCTTTCTTCTTCATCCTCTTAGCCAATGATTTCACCAATTACTTGCTGGGCTTCCATTCGGTGTAGCCGCATTTTCCGCATGCGAGCCTGTCCTTGTGGTCGGCCATCCTGGCTCCGCACTTGACGCAGAACTTTGACGCGGGCTTATACGCCTTTGGCTTCTTTTTAGGTTTTTCCTGTGATTTTTCTGGCATGGATCATCACTTGTATCAAGATTTTGCTTGTGCAGCTGCAGGAGCAGCCCCGGGCTTCGCCTTCTTCTCCTTCTCCTTCTTGGCAAACTTCTGAATTGCCTCCTTGCTTTTGTATGAATATGCCTTTACTTCGCTCGTCCTTACGCCATAATTCTGGTCCACGCGCACTATCTGGAACGTGTCCGGGTTCAGGTTGAGTTTCTTGCATATGCCCTCGGCTATATCCGCCTTCGTAGGCGTCTTGCCTTCATACACGGCATGAGCAGATATCTCTCTCCTCTCGAAGAGCTTGTCCTCATGGTCATCAGTTATAGTCAACTCCATATGCTTATGCACCTCCTACAACTCTTGAGATCGCCCGCTTGCCCATGCTCTCGAGTATTTCCACTTCTGCGCCGGCCTTGAGCGATCCCTTGAGGTCTTCAGGTATCGTAACTTCAAACGTGTCATAGTTCTCCAGATCCATCAACTGCACCGTGGTATCGGTCAATGAGACTATCTGGGCTTTCTTCTTCGTAATTATTGGCACTTCGACATCTGCATGGCTTGTGGCAAGCATGGTCCTCTTCTGGTTGTCGAATACGCCAACTGCAGTGATTCTTACTTTCGCGGCCCCGTGCTTTCCAGGCGACGAGAAGTCAAGCTCAACAACCTTGCAAGGTATACCGTCTATGAGAAGGTACTTGCCTGGCTTGATGTCTTTCATCGATGAATACATTATGTCTTCCGGCATCTAACCATACCATCTTTTGAGCAGAATGCTCAAGATTATATGAATAGGAATCATTATTAAATATACTCCCAGACTTACGTTATCCTGTTCTCAGAGAGCACCCGCATATCATGCTCGTGCGGAGATTGTGGAAGCCGGGCTAACCGCGTGCATTTTTGTCCAGGATCTCAGTAGAGCCTGTCGACTCCCTCCATAGCCATTGCAGTAGCGTGCTCCTTGTACTCCTTTGGGCTGCCGAACTTGGCCTTTACACCGGTGATTATGGACATGACGCGAACCTGATCCGCAAGTTCCGGAAGCATGCGCGCTCCAAAGATCACATTTGCGTCAGGAGCAAGGGCATCAGTAACGCCTTCTCCTATCTTTGTTGCATCGCTTATGCTCAGGTTGCTTCCGCCCACAACATGAATCAGGCCACCCTTAGCCCCTTCATAGTCAACGTTGAGAAGAGGATGTGTCCTTGTAGACCTTATTGCCTGCTGCACCCTATCCGCACCGCTGCCTGATCCAAGGCTTATGACTGCAGTGCCAGTGTCCTTGACCACATTCCTAAGATCTGCAAAGTCCAGATTGATCAGGCTCGGCAGTGTTATTGTGTCAGATATTCCTTTAACTGCATTGCCAGTTATGTTGTCAACCAGCTCGAACGCCCTCTCGATAGGCAGGTTTGGCACGTATGAGAGAAGCTTATCGTTCTCTATCACTATCGTGCAGTCAGCCTGCTTCTGGAGTTGCTCAAGCCCCCAGTCGGCCTTGAGCTTCCTGGACCTTTCAAGTGAGAAGGGATAGGTTACTGTTGCTATGACTGTTGCGCCAAGCTCCCTTGCCACATTGGCTACTGTAGGAGCTGCACCTGTTCCGGTTCCACCGCCCATGCCTGCAGCAACAAAGACCAGGTTGTAGCCCTGAAGGGCTGCTTCAATCTCCCTGCGTGACATGTCAGCGCACTTTGCTGCAACTTCTGGAAATCCTCCGGCGCCAAGGCCGTTGGTTATCTCCTTGCCTATAAGTATCTTCTTTTGTGCCTTGATCATGTTCAAGTGACCTATATCGGTATTCACTGCCACAGTATCCGCGCTCTTTATGTTGTGCGAAAAGAGCCTGTTCACTAGGTTACTTCCCTGTCCACCGACACCAACTACCGCTATTCTGGGTGTGAAGGCATCATAGTCGAATTGATTTTCTCCCATCCTGGTCACCAAATATGAAAAACGGCAGGCAAGATGCCTGCCCAATCATTTCATGAACTTGTCTTGCGAGATCAAATGGTCTCTAGGCCGCTGTATGTGGGTTCCTTCTGCTCCTCGAACTTCCCTATGATGCTTGAGCCCTTCACGCCAGTGACTATAGCCACTATCTCGAGTTGGCCCTCGTATCCAGGGATTATCCTTGCGCCCCACTTTATGTTCGCCTTCGGGTCCATGCGCTCTGTTATAACTTCACCGGCCTTTATTGCATCTCCCAATGTAAGGTCTGATGCTCCGGATATGTGTATCAGGGCGCCTTTCGCATTCTCGAAGTCTACATCGAGCAGCTTGTTCTTGAGCACTGCCTCAGCCGCAGACATCACCTTGTCGTTGCCCTTTCCGGTTCCGACAGAAATGAATCCCACGTCGCCACTTCCCATTATTGAACGTACGTCAGCGAAGTCTATGTTGATCAGGCTCGGCTGCGTGATTGTCCAGACAAGTCCGCCTATTGCCTTTGCCAATATGTCGTCAGCAACTGCGAACGCCTCGTTCATAGGCAGGTTAGGCACAAGCTTGACAAGCCTGTTGTTGTCAAGTATTATTACGCTGTCTGCGTATTTCCTGAGCTTTGATATGCCCTCCTCGGCCTTGAGCTTCCTCACCCTTTCTAAGTCGAATGGGTAGGTTACCATCGCGACAACTATTGCACCCTGCTCTTTTGCTATCTGGGCAACAACTGGCATCGATCCAGTACCTGTTCCGCCCCCCATGCCTGCGCATAGGAAGACAAGTTGCGCGCCATAGAGCACTTCTTCAAGCACCTGCCTGTCCACTTCGGCAGCCTTTGCCCCTATGTCAGGAGCGCCTCCGGCACCGAGTCCGCGGGTTATGCTCTTTCCGATAAGTATCTTCTTTATCCTGTCGTCTATTATCTTGAAGTGCTGGACATCGGTGTTGATTGCAACTAGGTCAGTGCCCTTGACTCCAACCTTGAGAAGCCTGTTAACGGTGTTGTTGCCACCGCCTCCGCATCCGATTGTCACTATCTTTATCTGCGGAGTGCCCGCAGAAGCATCCTCACTCTTTCCACCTAACAACTCGTTTGTAAAGTCTACCATACCGATCGCCTGGTAATGCAATTACAATCAATAGGTTTAAATAGCTTTTGTAAATCTGCTGTTAGCGG
This sequence comes from Microcaldota archaeon, assembly GCA_021804105.1. Classification (GTDB taxonomy): domain Archaea; phylum Micrarchaeota; class Micrarchaeia; order Micrarchaeales; family CABMGC01; genus JAKAVK01. Next base: position 8,230 of record JAJZKP010000004.1, read on the forward strand.
AATGTGCTAAATTACTAGGTTTTTCAGAGATTTTCTGTATGAATTAGATTGCCAGATAACTGAACGATAATTGCTTCCTAATGTATTTTGTAACTATGCAGGCATGTCGGCCGTATGTTGCGGAATAGCAGTAGAAAAACTATTTATATGACGAGAAACCTTTGTATATGTTAGTGGTAAGATGAAGGCAAGGTCAGGAGTTAGGGCAGGATCTGCGCTTGGCAAGCAGGAGATTGCAGAGCTTGCCGCACTGCAACGTCAGCTAGAGAGCAGCAACATATTTGGCAAGAACAGAATCGCTATCATAAAGCGATGCGAGGAGATACGAGGACAGAGGCAGGACTTAGCGTCGCACACGACCACACCGATTGCCAGTGCGGACAAAAACCAGGCAAGGCAGATAGTTTCCTCGTCAGAGAGGCTTTTCAGGAACTATATGGCGCAAGATGCATCGCATAGGCAATTCGATGAACGGGTGATCGCAGCATTCGGAATTGCAATGAGACCGCCAACAGGATGGAGATGGAACAGCAAAGCGGGCATAAAGGAAGCCAAGAGGAGGGTAGCGGCGTTTGCAGAGCGGGAGGGACGACACCCGGGCGAAGGCGAATTTGGAGGGATGCTGGGCCTTGGCGGATTCATGGACATTTACAAGAAGGCCTTGGGCAGCGCTTATTCGTACGAGTCTATGATGATGGTTCTGTCGCGCATGAATGTAGAATGATATTTATTTCTTTGACTCAAATGGCATATCATGAGAGCTGAAGAACTGGCCAAGCGCCTTGATTCATATCCACTGACTCCGTTTCAGAAGCGCGTACTCGGGATTGTTGCGAGGATTCCAAGGGGAAAGACGCTAACATACAAGCAGGTTGCTGCCCTCGCAGGAAAGCCGAATGCATACAGGGCCGTCGGTACGGCTGTCCGGAATAACCCCTTGGCACCAATGATACCATGCCACAGGGTGGTACGTTGTGATGGCATTGGGGATTACTCTGGAAAGGGCGGTCGCGCAGGGAAGATCAGGATGCTAAGAGCCGAGGGCGCTGTTATTTAGGTTCTTTCTGTGCTGCACCTTTATCTGTAAGCTCAACCTCTATCCCGCCAACCCTAGGAGCGAGGAAATTGTATGCAAGCGCTCCAAACACGCCAGCTAGGAAGCCTAGTATTGCGAAGAGTATCGGCAATGCCACTATTGCAGCGATCCCTAAGAGGCCGAGAATGGGGCTTGCGCCGAATATTGGAAGGTTGGAGAATGAGCCGAGTGATCCAAGCGACCCGGGTATCGATGCCGGCACAGCAAATGGAGATGTAGGGGATAAGGCTCCCGAGGATATTGAGGATAAGTTTCCTATAGAACCCAGGAGACCCTGGAAAATAAATGAAAATGCAGCCAGCGCAAGACCGTAAAGGAGTCCTACTATGGCTCCGGCTATGGCCATCATCTTGCCCGCAGATGTTGCTGCTATCTTGCTTATCACAACAGCCATTCAATCACTTCTCCTCTACTTTTACCCTTTTCTGCATGCCATACATTTCAATTATCTCTTTTGTAGATGTAGCATCCTCAGGGCTCTTGTCCTCTCTCACGCCATCGCTAACTATCCTTGGAAACCTCAGCGCATATCCAGTCTCTCCCTCCTTTCCGCAGGTATGCATAGGCGATTTTGTAATCTCGTCTGCCCTGACAGTAACCACATAAGTGGGTTCAACCCAGAAGTCCGGGACAACAACCGCATCTACGCGCGCAGGCTTGCCTGGTTTCTTTATCTTGTCAAGCAGTTTCTTGAAGGCCTTCATCTGCTCCTCTGAGAATCCGGTGCCAATCCTGGTTATAGTCTCGAACATGTCTCTCTTCTCGTTATATACCGCGGCCAACAGTCCGCCGAACTGGAACTCTGCACGTGAACCTCTGCCAAGATAGTATCCGACTATAACTAGATCAACAGTATCGGATAACTCGCCCTTGTAGCTTCTCTTCAGCTTTATCCAGCCGAACTTTCTTGCTCCGGCAACATATGGCGCATTGAGGTCCTTGGCCACTATCCCTTCCAGCCCCTCGGATATCTGCTCCTCGAAGTATTTCTCGAGCTCCTTAGGATTCTCCGCTATTATCCTTCCGGAAGGAATGATCGTCTTGCTTCCTCTTATTACATATTCTAGCTTCGCCCTCCTCTCGTGGTAAGGTTTCCCAAGGTAATCTTCTCCGTCTAGATACATCAGGTCAAAGGCGAATAGGTGCAGAGGCATGGTCTCGCTGAGCTCTTCTATCCCATGCTTCCTTTTCCTCTGTATTGTCTCCTGGAACGGCCTGAACTCCCCAGTCTCTTCGTTGTACGCTATGGCCTCGCCCTCTATTATCGCGCGCTCGGCCTTGACCTCGGATAGAGCAGCTTTGGCTATTTCAGGAAGCATTGGCGTGAGCTTCTCCAGGTTCCGGGAGAATATCTCTACTTTCTTCTTGCCCTTGTCCAGGTGCACCTGCGCCCTCAGCCCGTCGTATTTTGACTCGACAGCGCACTTGCCGTGCATCTTCTCGAGTATCTCTTCCGATGTTGGAAGGCGCTCGGCCAGCGCGGGTCGGATGGGATTGAAGACTGAAACCTTGACCCTTTTTATGCCCTTCATTCCTGACTCAGCGAGCACTTCCCCGACTTTCCCAAGGTCGCCGCATATGTTGTATGCGTTCTCGAGCAGGGCCTTGGATGTCCTTTCTCCTGTGGCCGTTTTTGATAGAGCTTCGAGTATCGTGGCGTCTCCGGCGCCAAGGCGCACTTTTCCGAGCGCAAGCCTGATAATGTATCTGGCTTCCAAGGGGCTTGCAGAGGCTAGGAGCGCTGCAAGGTTGCGGATCTTGGCCTCCTGGCTGCCGGAACCGGATGTTGAGGCTGTTTTCAGCATCATAGCGAATACATCGCGCACGCTCTGCTTCCTTGAACTCATTCTCCTGAGCTTCGTCTTCCTGGCAAGGCCCTCTGCAGTGTTCCCGAGGTCTCCTGTCCTCTTCGCGTCAGCTACTACTTCCTCCTTGGTGAACCCTGTTGCTGATGCTATTGCCTGCTGGGCGAACTTCTCTGCTATTCCTATCTGTATGCCCTCGAAAGGAGGGCCGAGCAATCCCTGCGTCATATATATGAGCGGGCGAATCTCCTCTTTCTCTGCCTTACCGAACATTTCGGCAAGTATGTCTATCATTGAGATCCTTGAAGTAACTGATTCCAGTTTCTCATAATACGATGCCGCATCCTCGAAGAGCATCAGACCACTATTAGCCATTGCATGCAAACATTATATTGGTTGCCGTGCTTTGACTGAGACACGCTCTTGCAAGTGTCGGCGGCGGTTCCCCTTTTATATTTTGATTCTGCAATGTTATTGTGGTCCATTGCTAGAGTACAATAGCTTAAGCATAGAGACTGGCAGCAAGGTATACGTGCCTGCAGAGGATTCCCTGCTGGCGGCAAGGCTAGTCAGCGGGCACCTTGCAAAAGAGAGAAGACGCGGACTTGAAACCATAGACATTGGCACAGGCACGGGAATACTCGGGCTGGTAATGGCAATGGACAGGCATGTCAGGAGCGTGAGGCTTTCAGACATAAATCCCGATGCAGTTGACCTGGCCAGGCGGAATTACGAAAGAAACAAGGACAAGCTTCATGCATCGTGCTTATTCTCTGTTGCGGACATGTTCCCGATTGCAGATGAAAAGTACGATGTTATAATGTTCAATGCGCCGTACCTGAATAAAGAGAATGGGGAGAAGGGAGAGCCTTGGTGGGATGGAGGGAAAGAAGGCGTTGAAGTATCACTGCGCTTCATGGAAGGCGCAAAGATGCACATGAAATCCGGAGGATCTGTATTCCTCGTTTACAGTTCCTTGGGGAATGAGGGGAAACTCCTCGAAGGCATAAATAAGCTTGGTTTCGTTATTCTGGAAACAAGGAGCGAGCACTATTTCTTTGAGGATATAAGAGTCTCAAGAATGGTTAAGGGGCCGAGATCCCACCGTGCCCTTTCCGGGGAAAGCGTATGACATTGGCCCTGGACAGCGAGTCGTCGAGTTTATGAATCTCCCTTGCAAGGTCCTGCACTATGTCATGCCATGATACCTGTGCTTCAGGGCGGAGTGGGGAAAATTTCGAGTGAAGCGAGAATATTTCCACTGCAGCGCCCAAGGCATCGGTCAGGGCGATCCTCTTTTCCCCCATGTCCCTGGCCTCGTTTGCTATCTTAACAAACTCTGTGTATTCGGCGCGCTTCTGTTCTATCTTCATATTGACTTCGCCATTGCATTCGCCAAGCCATGCGCTGCGCGTATCCGGCCTTTTCAATATAATGACCTTGGCAAGAGGAGCACCTGGTAAGTCGGCTTGGTTGCCATTGCGGGGCTGCGCCGGTGCGCGTTGCCTGAACGGAAGTATCTCGGCCATTTGAGGATTCTTGCGCAATAGCCCCATCATACACGCCTCATGGCCGTGAAGTCCATTTGTCCGCTCCTGTATGCTGCTTCTATGGCCTTGCCAGGATCCCCGCTGTAATAATCGTTAAGCATTTTCGAGAGCCCGTGACGCCTGAATGCAGCCCTGCCGGGGGTCTTGCCTTTTGATGCTGCTTCAACAATGACATTGCCGATAAGGCCTATGCGCACACAGTTGTCCTTAAGATCCTCCTTGCTTGGCTTGCTGCCGTGGACTTTTTGCGAGAATCTTTTCTGACGAACAACCATGAGGCATGCTTTTCTGCAATCGAATTCAGGAGCAGTCTGCCTGCCTCCACTGATCAGGATTAACCTGCCACTAGGCCTTCCACGCGCCTGAAATTCCACTGTGACACCTCCATTTACGCTACTACTCCGTGTCTTTTAAGACTTTTCTACAAAAGTCAGGGATACTCATCCTTGAACTTAACATTCTCGGGAGCAGGCTTCCCGCATGCCTTGCAATAGATGGTCTTGTCGCCTATGTACCTGCGGAACTCCCTGCTTCCGCATTCGCACACGTATGGTTCAGCCTTCACTCATCTCCCTCTCGATTAAATCAATTCTGGCAAAGTATCCGCCCCTTGCAAGGTACGTGCCAAGCTCTAGGTTTACGCCAATGCTGCTCGGGTCAATGCCGCTTTTCTTTGCAGAGTTCATCCTTGTTACCATAGGCCTGAGCATGTCCATCAATTCGCTGGCATCCTCTCTGTACATTTCCATAGAACCAAGTTGGAGTTTCCTCCTATATAACTCGGCAAGCTCCACTTGGGTCTTGTACACGGAAAGGAGCGCTCCTGCCACCCTCATTGCCCCATCAGGTTCTCCGTAGGCCTTGCGTGCTGCCAGTATCTGTTTTCTCATAAGACCAAGGAGCATAATTTCCTGTTCTGACAAGGCAGGGGGTGCGCGGGGCTTCTGGCTCGGAATAGCATTCTTTCTTAAGAGCTGTCGCGGCTCGATTGGATAAGGTTGTATCCTTGTGTTTAGCGTTATGGCAGCGCAAGAGCTATCCTGCGCTTTGTCATGCACCCTGATTTCTTGATTCTTGTATTGCGTAGATGTAGCACTGGAGATTCCTTGTCTCTCTTCCCCTTGCCTTTCCCTCTGCCAGGCAAGTTCCTGTCTGGGAAGCCCGTTTGCCTTTATGGCAGCGTATATTGCACTCTTGCCATTTCCGAGCTCCCTGGCGATCTGCGAGACAGGCATGCCGGTGCCGCGGAGCACAGCGAGCCTTGAAGCGTCTACCCTCGACGGGACTCCAAAACGCGCCTTGTTTGAATTGATGCCATATCGCTTGTACGCGCTGCGCACTGATGATCTTGATACTTGGTATAAGCTGGCTATCTCTGGCACTGTGAGTCCGTCCTCCGTAACAGACTCGAGCTGCTCCTTGGTTATTTTAGGTATCGGACCTTTCCTACGCATGCCAGGAAGCCTGGGTCTGGACCCTTCGGTTATTGCACTGCGCATTGTGCACGCAGAAGCAGTATAAGGACTCTTGCCCTGCATGATAGATAAACCTTGCAGTGAATCACCAAACTATTTCTCATGATCAGATTACCTTGGGCTATTTATATTGCTTTTCTTCGAAAATATCAGGATATCAGAAGCTGCCCATCTCGTCTTCAAGATCCTGAACTTCCTTGTCTCTCCTCTGCGCGTAAGTCGTCCTATGCAGCAGGTAATCGGCTATCTCGCGGGAAGGTCTGACTGCGGCAGGGTCCCTTCCTAGCATCTTCGAGAGCCGCATCTCTTCAAGCATGGGATTGACAAGCATGAGCATGCTCTTCCTGAGCTCCTGAGTCTCTTCTGCCCTGGAATATTCGTGTATCTTGAAGTACACATCCCCAAGTTCCTTCTGGTCCTCTGCAATTGAGAGTAGTGCACCTACAAGTCTTATAGCGTCTTTGGCTTCGAGTGCATTTGTTGCTTCCTCGAATTGCCTTGAAGCATGATCTAGCAGGGACCTCTTTCTCGACTCGGCCGATATCCCAGAGTCTTCGTGCGTGATGGGCTTCCAGTTCTGGGTAAGATCAATTATCTGCCGGGTTGAGCGACGCTTCACTGGTCCTGCGCCATTGCTCTCTGGCGCCTTTACTGGTTTCTCCTTGGTGCGATTTGCCTGTGCTGTTTCTGTGGCATGGGCCTTCCGTTCGGATTCTTGCCTCTTTATACCATATCTCTTGCACGCATTATAGACACTTGCCTTGGTTACCTCGAATGTCTTCGCAATCTCACGCACAGAGGTCCCAGCATCCAAGAGTTCCTGGAGCGCCTGCGGGTCTATCTTTCTGCGCGTGGATCCGCGTGGACGGGTCTCGGCAACGGTTTTTCTTTGGGAGACATACTTATTTGGAACTGAGGGCGCCGTGGCTTCTGCGACAGTGCCGTTTCCATTGTCAGACCTTGCAGCTTCGAGCAGGGCCTTAACCTTGTCCTCATGCATGTCAAGTATCTTCGCCACGTGATGCGCACTTCCGGAGACTCGCTCCAATGCCAGGAGCTTCGTTGCAGACGGGATTCCTTTCCCTGTCTTGCCAGCACGTGCAACATTTTCTCCCAGTAGATCACCGAATACGCGTTTAGAGTATATATTTACATTTATATTGCTTCACTGGAGGATTCAGTCTTTGATCCTGAGAACTTTCCTTACCTTGGATATGGCGTCTACGGCCTTATCGACCTCCTCTTCCATGTTATACAGGTAGAAACTCATCCGTGCAACAGATGTCTCTTCAAGAACCTGGTTGACAAGGGGCATTGCGCAATGATGTCCTGCCCTTATTGCTATGCCTTCACTGTCGAATATCGTTGCCACGTCATGCGGATGGGCTCCGTCTATGTTGAATGATACTACCCCTCCACGCTTATCTGCATCCTTTAAACCAGGGCCGTATACCTTGACCCCTTTGACCTCATCAAGGCGCTTCAGGGCATATCTTGCAATTTTCATCTCATGTTCGCGGATCCTTCGCATGCCTATCCTTTCGAGGTACTCTATTGCCGCAGCAAGGCCCACCCCGCCTTCCATGTTCGGGGTTCCAGACTCAAATTTCCATGGAAGTTCGTTCCAGTCAGCGGAATCGAATGTAACGCTTCGTATCATATCGCTGCCGACTATTGCAGGAGTGATTGACTCAAGGAGCTGATCCTTCCCGTAGAGCACCCCGATTCCGGCAGGGCCCAGCATCTTATGGCTCGAGAATGTAAGGAAATCGCAATCCATGTCCTTTACGTCGACAGGCATGTGCGGCACTGATTGTGCTGCGTCTATCAGGACCAGCGCTCCGGCCTTGTGCGCCAGCCGTGCCATCTCCTTGGCATCGTTTATGGTGCCAAGCACATTTGATGCATGCGTTATCGCAACCATCTTTGGCCCATGTTCCAGCTTTTCCTTGAAGTCGTCCATGTCGACGAATGATTTGTCCTTGAGCTTCGCATGCTCCAATATCGCCTTCTTCCTCTTTGCAAGCATGAGCCACGGAACTATGTTGCTGTGGTGCTCCATGTCGGTTATCAGTATGCGATCTCCCTTTTCGATATTCGGCTCGCCCCATGACAGTGCAACTATGTTTATCGCATCGGTAGTATTCCTGCAATAGATTATGTCGCGGTATGATTCCGCGTTTATCAGTTTTGCAGAGAGTTCCTTGGAGCGCTGGTACTCTTCAGTAGATCTCATTGACAATTCGTAAAGGCCGCGATGTATGTTGGCGTTGAATGTCTTGTAGTATTCGCTTACCCGGTTTATCACATAGAGGGGCTTTTGCGAAGTGGCTGCGCTGTCCAGGTATACCAGCGGCTTTCCATGGTTTGTGGTGGAAAGTATGGGAAAGTCCTTCCTTATATCGGTTACATCAATGCCAGCCAAGCAATCACTTTGCTTCGTATCCTTCCTTCTCGATCTTCTCTATGAGTTCCTTGCCGCCTTCCCTAATTATCTTGCCCTCATGCATCACGTGTATGAATTGCGGTGACATATAATTAAGTATCCTGCTGTAGTGGGTTATGACAAGAAGGCCGTTCTTCGTCTTCTCCTGCTGCTCTATTATGCTCTGGGCCACTAGTCTAACCGCATCTACGTCAAGGCCGGAGTCGGGCTCATCAAGTATTGCAAGCCGGGGTTTCAGCACTGACATCTGCAGTATTTCAGTCTTCTTTTTCTCCCCTCCGGAGAAACCGTAATTTAACGACCTTCCGATAAGGTCTTCCTTTATCTTCAGCTTTGTCGACGTATCCTTGATCTCAGTCATAAAATCCTTGAATGACTGGGAAGTGCCAGCCGCTCCTCTCGCGGTGTTCAGGAAATTCATCAGGCCCAGGCCCTCTATCTCGGTAGGGTTCTGGAACTGCAGGAATATGCCTTTCTTGGAGCGCTCGTTGGGCTTCAGGTCCTTTATGCTCTCTCCGTCAAGCAGTATGTCTCCGCTCGTTATCTTGAGCTGCGGATGCCCCATTATGGCCTTTGCAAGAGTCGTCTTTCCGGATCCATTCGGCCCCATAAGCACATGCTGCTCATTCTCCCTTATAGTCAGCGTGACTCCCTTTACTATCTCTTTCCCTTCAGCTTCTACGTGCAGGTCTTTTATTTCCAATAACATATTCTCACCTTGTTGGCCTCGCCACCATCCAGATATTCCTTGGTGTTATCTCTGAAAGCGTGCCGAATGTCTTCTTGTCGAGTTTGTCAAGCATTATGGACATGGCTATCTCCCTTGCCGATGGGCTGGATATCTTTGATATGTATTTTGAGATGAATGCCGAGATAAATAGCTTTCTTGCCTGCGATTCCTCTATGCCCCTTGAAGTCAGGTAGAATAGCGCATCCTGGTCTATGGGTGTAGTGGATGCAGAATGGGATGCCTTGACTTCGTTGCTGTAGTCTATTGATAGATCCGGCAATGCGTCCATGTGCGCATCCTTGCTCATCAATATCCCTTTCTCAACTATTGTTGAGACCGATCCCCGTGTCTTGTCGGCGACCTTCGCAAAGCCCTTTAGCATGCACTTTGAGAGGTCATCAAGGACGACGCCAGACTCGAGAAAGACAGAGCTATACGGGGTGGAATTTATTATTGCAGTGTCTATGTCAAATTGCTGTGATGAAATGCCAAACGCGAGCTCTGTGACCTCTATCCTGCTTGCCTGGCCTTTTGCATCGAGTATTGACCTGGCTTTTGTAGCATTGCTTCCGCAATAGACAGAGTTTAGGTAAAGCTTTGCCTTTTCGCCTGTGCCGCCCTTGCATAGGCTTACAACCGAGGTCCTCTCATTCTCATTATGGAATGCGTTGATTTCCATTACGGAATTCTCCGCGCATTCCACCTCGTGGAGCACTGAGATTGTTGCGCTGTCGGCTGCACTTGAGAAATAGAATTCCGATACTTCCGCCTTTGCAGACTCCCCGCTCTTTACGAATACTTCGGCGGAAAGGTGGCCAGTGGTTGCAAATAATATATTCAGTGTTGATTTTGCGTTCTTCGCAGTATTTATCTTTATAAAATATTTTGCTTTTGAGTTTATGTATGCGGCAAGCTTATCCTCGCTGCTCTTGAAAATCTTGTTCTCAAGCATGCCCTCATCAGCATCCTCTGCCTTTGTTATCTGCACGTTCGGATTAGAGCTTCTTGCAAACGAATTTGTCACAACGGCATCAAACTTTATTCTGGTCTTTTCAGATATCTGGCTTACCATCTTATCCAGATCCGCGTCCGCGGCACTGCCTGAATTTAGGTTGTCAGGCAGGGCTATGGCCAGGCTATACTTCTTGTACAGCTCGTTCATCTCTATTGGCAGAGACTTATAGTGCTGCATGGCTTCCTTTACGAATTCCGAGTAAGTCATAAAGATCACGCTGCAATCAGCCGATTCCCTTGCTTGTGTCAAGCTTTATGAGCCTCTTAAGCTCTAGCGAGTACTCGAGAGGCAATACCTTGGTAAGATCGTCTATAAATCCGAGGACTATCATCGCTACGGCATCGTCCTCCGATATTCCCCTTGACATTAAGTAGAATATGTCATCATCGCTTATCTTCCCGACCTTTGCCTCATGGCTTATCACTGCGTCACTCCTGTTGATCTGATTGTATGGATACGTATTGGTTTTTGCCTTGTCGTCAAGAAGAAGTGCATCGCATGAAACATGGGCCTTTGCATTTGCAGCACTCTTTGCAACATGCATTAGTCCCCTGAACGAGGTGACCCCCGTTCCCTTAGAAACGCTCTTCGAGATTATCTTCGATGTTGTATTTGATGCGAGGTGGTAGATCTTTCCGCCAGAATCCTGGATCTGGCCGTCCCCTGCAATCGCTATCGAGAGCACTTCCCCGCTTGCACGCTCCCCCATCAGGTAGATTGACGGATACTTCATGTTGACCTTGCTGCCTATGTTTGCGTCTATCCACTCTACGCGAGCATCTTTTGAAGCGTGAGCACGCTGAGTTACAAGATTGTAAATGTTCTTTGACCAGTTCTGGATTGTAACGTATCGTATGTGTGCGCCTTCCAGTGCAACAAGTTCGACTACAGCAGCATGAAGGGAATCTTTCTTGTATATGGGTGCAGTGCAGCCTTCAAGGTATGTGACATCTGCTCCCTCGTCTGCAATGATAAGCGTTCTCTCGAATTGGCCGGCATTCATTGCGTTGATCCTGAAATATGCATTGAGCGGCATCGGTACCTTCACCCCTTTTGGCACATATATGAAACTGCCACCCGACCAGACCGCAGTGTTTAGCGCAGCAAACTTGTTGTCCGTAGGAGGTATTATAGTGCCCCAGTACTTCTTGAATAGTTCAGGGTACTTCTTTATTGCAGTGTCCGTATCAGTGAATATTATTCCGAGCCTGTTGAGTTCCTCATTCACGTGCGAATATACAACTCCGCTGTCAAACTGAGCCTCTGCGCCTGAGAAGAACTTCCTCTCTGCCTCAGGGACTCCAAGCTTGTCGAACGTGTCCTTGATCTCCTTCGGAACGTCCTCCCACTTGTTTGATTCCTTCATCTTAGGCATAAGGTAGTAGTAGTATTCTGCGAAATCGATAGCGTTTAGGTCGGCTCCCCATTTTGGCATGGGCTTGCTCTCGAATACCCTGAATCCCGTGAGTCTCTTCTCAAGCATCCAGTCCGGCTCGCCCTTGAGCTTTGAGATCTTCCTGACTATATCCTCAGAGAGCCCTCTTGGAAAACTCTCGTAGTCTACAGTCTTGCTGAACCCGTACTTCTCCGCGTACTCAGTGCGTTCTACAACTTCTTCCAATCCTTCGTTTACCATATAAATCACTCTGTCTCCGCGCTGGAGAACTTGCAGTCAAATGCGTTCTCCTTCTTGCAGACAGTACATATGGCGGAATTTGCATACTTCCTGTCCCCGCCTGCAAGCAGGCTGATCTTGCCTGCGATCCACTCCTTGCTTATCCTGCTTTCCATGTCCTTTATTCTATCAGAGTATTTCCCGGAGAGGTACTTGCTGACAGCAGCCTGGGCTATGCCCAGCCTTGCCGCTATCTCCTGCTCCGTGAGGTGATATCTTTCCTTGAGCTCCTTGGCTATTACCGACCTTGCAGCTGGTATTATCAGTTTCGATGCGCGAGTGTAACCGTTTATCATGACTTCCTCCTTTTTATAACTCAGTTATAATATAGGCCATGAACTATTTTATATACCTTCGTGGAAGGCAGATATCCCATTACTGGTTTAGAGGGATGTGGCAGTTAAAGGCTGTAATGCGCGTTTTCTATCCTTCCCTGGTATTAGAGGTATGAATAGGGCTGACGCTACCCCGAATATTAGCATGGCCCACATGGTAGCGGTGAGGCTCACCCCCAGGTAGAGCAGGAGTGACATAACGGCAATGCCTGCAGCGCCTCCCAGTGTGTTGCCTATGCCCCACACCATGCCGTGTGCCGTTGTTGCAATGTCTTTTGGCACTATCTGGTTAACGTAGCCGAGCAGCACAGGGAATCCGGTAAACGAGAGGAATATGAATAATGCATAGAAAATTGTTATTAGTGCCATGTGCGAACCGGAGAGCATGAACAGCAGGAAGAAGAGCGCGGAGAATACAGTTGTTATGCCTATGGTTGCTTTGCCTCCGTATATGTCAGTGAGCTTTCCGAAGATAGGCTGCCCGAGTATGGCGGTGATGAAGCTTAACGTGAGCACGTAGCCGACCAGTATCTCCGAGCCTGTCTGGACCAGAAGGTACTCTGATATGTATGTTATTGTGCCAGAGAGGAACATAGACCTGATGAATACCATAGAGACAAGGGCAATAAGCATGGGGCGGTAGCGCTTCAGTGCAACCTTGTTGCTATATGCTTTCCTTGCAGTATCGACCTTGCGCGTTTCTTCTGCCTTGAGGAATCCAAGGCCTATGAATATAGCCCCGCCTGCAAGCATCGCATATGCGCCAAGTATCAGCAGCGCATAGAACTTTCCAACCAACAGTATTAAAGGTATGAGCACTATGGGGAGCAACGACCTTCCAACACTGCCGAACGAGCCATTTATGCCAAGTGCAGATGCTGATTTCTTTGAGTATACTCTATTCAGGATAGAAGCCCCGAGAGGATGGTAGAAGGACTCGCCGATGCCAAGCAGTATTGCTGCGGCAAGTATCACAGGAATGATGTAAGTGCCGGAAACGAATGAGACTGCGAAAAGCACCATTGATAGTCCGAGTATGACTATGCCCATTGCCATCAGGATGCGGTGCGTCCTGGTCCTGTCCGCGAACCTGCCTATGGAAGTGCTAAGGAAACCGCTTATCACATTGTATGCTATTGCAATTACGCCAAGCAGGGCAAGTCCAAGTCCGAAATCCTTGTTGTAGTATATTATGAGCACTGAGAAAAGCAATGTTGTGAAGTCGTTGCTGAAATGGCCCAGGGAGGTGAACGCCAGCGCCCTAAGTCGCATGGATCCTTCATTAGGCATAAGTCCTTTAGATATGCAGCTTCTTAATAAATAATACATTCTGCAAGGTTATTGCAATATTAGCTTCCCTGGCAATCGCTTTTTGTATGGCGGTGAATATGGCGCACGCGATGCCGATAACAATTAACATAAGTTTCCGGACCTGTCGCTTAAATGCCTCAGGATAATACTGCATGTTGGTGTGGGCCGCGCAAGTGATTTATACCCTACGTGTGATGTATAAGAGCATGCCGCGGGAGACAGGTACAGATTTTTATAAAGTGGGCATGCGCAACGGGTCTTAATATCCTGGCATAGGGATAGAAGGCCATTAGTTGGTGGTATTATGAGAAGAATTTACCTTAATGTTGCTGTATTCCTGCTCGCAGTTATTATCGGGACTGCATTAGTAATCCTGATACCGCAGCTCTACAAGTCATCCTTAAACGGCACGGCAGTTTATGCCATGGCACTGCAGGCACTTCTGATCGTAATATTTGGCTATATAGCCACACACGCGTTGGAGTCGCTAGTAATAGCTTATGGAAAAGGGAAGCAGAGGATGGATGAGAGATCCCTTGCCAAGGTGGCGCGAGTACTTGGTTACATAGTGATCGTTTTCATACTCCTTGTCATGTTTCAGGTGAACCTAACCGGATTATTGATTGGAGCTGGTTTCCTTGGGATAGTTGTCGGATTGGCGGCCCAGTCAACCCTGGGGAACCTCTTTTCTGGAATAAGCATGATGGCTGCAAAGCCGTTTGCTGAAGGCGACAGGATAACATTTACCACATGGCAGTACGGAATGATGCCGCCTTCATATTCCCACCACGCCATGTTTCCGGGATTCTCAGGTGTCATAGACACTATAGGTCTCATGTATACGAAGATCAAGCTTGATGACGGACCAGTCACGTTTGTTCCTAACGCAATAATTAACCAGGCAGTGGTAATGAACTACTCGATATCGAATAGCAAGGATGTGGTAGTCAGGGTTGAGTTGGTGAAGAAGCAGTTCAAGTCCTTCTCTGAAGAGGTTATGAAGAGGATACGCGCAGATAAGAAGCTTGAGAGGCTGATAGGCGACAAGGTAGATATCCGCATAACAGACATAAACCTCAGCAACTACGGAGTTGCAGTGAGGGTCACAGTTCCGGTAAGCCAAGAGGACTTTGTAAGCAAGAGGCTCCCTGACCTTATACTCGGTGTAGCTGGCAGGTTCCAATCATGAATACGTCCCAAAATAGAGATAACGAAATTTGTTGGATTATCGGTTTCCTCCATCGCTTTTTACATGCTTTCTTTTGTTGTCTGTCCTGCTATATAGGCAGCAGGGTGATAACCGCACCGATTGACTTTTAGCCCGGGGAGGGCTGCGGGCCTTTGCGTATCGTTGATGAGCCTCAGAAGGGGATTGAACCCTCGACCCCCAGTTTACGAAACTGGTGCTCTACCACTGAGCTACTGAGGCATAGTAGTATTAGTATATTTAATAACCGTGTAAAAGCTATATAAATCCAAATACAGATAGGCTAACTGGCTTAGGGTATGGCAGAATAGCGGTGCACAAGATCATGAATAACCCTTTCGTTTCAAGGGCTCAGAGCGCTGGGGGCAGTTCGCCTGCGCCTCAGCCAGGGCCTGCGGCTCCGGGTCCCGGATCCCCAGCAAGCATTCCGCCGGGCAATTCGCCTTCAGGGCCTACGCCGGACCGGAAGCCGGCTTACAGCTCAAGCGGCAATGCACCGTTAGAAGCGAAGCGCCTCTCTGACGAGATGGTAAACAAGATAGACAACGCGGCGAAGAGGAACTCAGTAATCAAGCTTAGTGCTCTTGTGGTTATTATTGCGGTAGTTGCCATAGGAGGTTATCTTGCATATTCGCATTATGCTTCCACGATTACTACAACAACCGCGCTTACTACTGCATCTGCCACTACTGCGCCAACCACTACAGTGAAAGCGGTGATCGAGAAGCTCTCTTCATGCTCTACAATAACATCTCCAGGCACATATTACTTAACTTCGAGCATAAGCACGGGAATGCAGAGCGGCTCATGCATAAACATAGAGAGCAGCAATGTCAAGCTGATAGGCAACGGCAACCGGGTACAGGGCAATGGGCCTTATGTATCATCACCGCCATTCTCTTATGGAGTATTTGTAGGACAAGTATCCAATGTGACTGTTACAGGGATCATAGTCTCCAAGTTCTCCTATAACTTCTATTTCAACGGATCTAAGGTCTCTTACCTCACCAACAGCAGTTCCAGGAATGCTACAATATCCGGTATTTACCTCAACCGCACTTATGGGGATTACTTGATAGGAGACAACTCCTCTGGCACGGCATACAGCGGGGGCGGAATCAACTTCAATGGCGGGAGCGGCACGGCAGTAGATGACGACATAGTGCAGAACAACGCTTATTATGGGATGTACATAAATTCTTCTGGAGACTCATTCTCAGGCGATTCCTACATAAACAACCCCATAGACCTTGCTTGCATCGGAAAGAACGGATTGAGTTCAGCGAGCAAATTCTCTGCATCTTACTGCAGCATCAACCAGGAATGCAACTTCGCAAGGTGCTCCCAGACCAATATACCTTTCAACATAAGCACAATAGCGCTGGCAGGCAGAATAAGCTCGTGCGGCACAATAGCGTCATCTGGCACTTACTCCCTTTCCAGCAGCATTAACGTGCTTGATTACATAAATACTTCATCGCAGCCAGCGCTGGCTTCCAGATGCATAAACATAGCCGCTTCAAACGTGCGCCTGGATTGCAACGGCTATTCGATTGACAATGGGGGTTATGGCGTCTATGCCTCGTCCCCTGCAGGCCTTTACAACGTTACGGTAGCAGGATGCACGTTCTCGAACGATACGTACGGGCTTGGAATAAACCACGCATTTGAGGTAAATGTAAGCAAGATAAATGCCATAGGCGACGGTACTGGAATAATCCTGCAGAATGTCACTACGGGAGTCGTGGGCGGCGCATACATGCGCAGCAGCCGTGAAGGCATAGTCCTCAATGGCACTAGCGGAATAACTCTTACCGGAATAAACAGCAACAATAACACTTATGGCACAGAGGTGTTGAGCCCGGGACCGGATATCTATTCGAATGACACATTTGCGAACAACAAGGCAGCAGACCTCGCATGCAGCTCAAGTGCGTATAAATCTACCACGCAGACCCTGCAGGGCATTACCTGCGGAACCACTACCTGCGCGTGGGGAGCCAACTACTGCAAGGCCTACCTGCCTCCACAGCAGAACGTAAGGCCGTTGAATTCGTGCTTCACCATCACGGCGCCGGGCAACTACTCGATATCGAAGAACATTGTCTCATCGCAACCCGGGAACTGCTTTGTATTCCAGGCATCTGATGTCAACCTCTACTGCAACGGCAATACAGTCTATGGAATCAAAGGGGCAGAGGCATTTACCGCGGCAGGGGTATCAAATGTTATAGTAAGCAACTGCAGCATAGCGGACTTCGGCACTGGCATAGCGATCAGCAACTCAAACAGCATAGCCCTAAGGAACCTCAATATCACGAACTCAACGGTCCCGGTTCGCCTGGACGTAGGAAGCCATGACCTGGTATCCAATGTTGTGGTCTCGTATTCCCAGCAGGGACTCAACTTCACCGATGTGAACAATTCTTCCATATCCAATGATACGGTAAGGTACGTGCTTGGAGGCTACCCGGGATTCAACTTCACCGGAGCGTCAAAGGACGTGATACTGTTCAATACCGCGCTTGAGAATAGCGGCTACGGCTTCTCGTTTACCGGATCCAGGAACAACCTGGTCTCGAACAACACGGGCTCATCGAACAAGCCAGATGACTACTATTGCTCGCAGGACTCGTCAGGCTTATATGCGAACAACGGAGGCATAAATGTGGGGCTTGACAAGGTTGGCTGCAAGTGGCTCGTTGCTGTGCCAGTCTCAACCTACACGCCGTCTTGCGAGGGCATTAACACAGTCTCGCATATAACGCTAACAACCGACCTGCTCTACACATATGGAGGCACCTGCTACACTGTATTCTCCAATGAAGGCACGTCTGGGAGCGGAACCGTCATAAATTGCGCGGGGCACACGATATACGCAACACACGGAGGCACTTTCGTCAAGGTGATTAACGCCACGAATGTTGAGGTAGAGAACTGCGTATTCAGGAACTTTACAACACCGGTGGTTTCCACCGCCTCGTATACAAAGGTAATAAACAATACATTCGGAAATGCAAACGCATCAGTCTCGCTCTACAATGCGCAGGACCAGGAAGTGCTTAACAACAACATATTCAATTCCTCATACGGGGTATTTGCCCAGAAGGTCTCTTTCGAGACCATATCGAACAACAACATGACAAATACAAACGTAGGCATCTACCTGGTGAACGACACCCAGGGCAGCATAGAGAACAATACTGCTTCGGGTTCTGTGGGCATGTACATGGTAAACTCAAATAGGGATCAGGTATATGGCAACAGGTTCGTAAACGAATCTGCAAACGGGGTTGTCTGTGCGATGACAGCGCAGGGAGTCACTAGCGGGAACGAGGACCTTGGCAACAATGCGTGCTCAAGCAACTCCAATTGCCAGTGGATGACCACGTCAAATGCATGCAGAGTGTAGTGAATAGCTGGAAACAGCCTGTTCAACTGCCAAGTCTTTACATGAAATGATGAATGCGCAACTTAAGGCAGAATAACCAGTAGGCTCCTGGTCTCACGGTCTCCCTTTCCCTTTTATCTGCGATATCTGCTCAAGAAGGTCCTTTGACTCTTCGTCAAGCAGGCTCTCGAATTTATACCTCAGCGCCCTCTCGTTCTCATCATTCATGAACGTGTAGAGGATATCGTTCTCGCGTATCTGCCTCCCGTAAGTTACATCATCTATCGAGATTGCAACGCTGCTCCCCTTCTTCGCCTCCTGCATGCTTATTCCGTTGTCCTGTATCTCCTTGACCTTGCCGATTATGGTTCCGTGCTCGTTCATCATCTGGTACCCGGGCTTTATCCTCCCTTTCTGCACCTCTACGCCGAATACGGCAGGATGTGATATCCTGAACGTGCTGTTCGGAAGAAGCTTTACCTGGCCGGGAAAGACCAATGACTTCTCAAGCACGTTCTTCTCTGCTTCCCTCTCCTTCTGCACCCAGGCCTTGTAGTCATCTATGATCTTGTAGATTATGTTGCTTCCTATCACGCTTATGCCCGTGGCTTCGCTCTCGGCCCGGGCCTCCTCGTCTACAAGAACATTGAATGCCAGCACTACAGCGCCGTACGGGTCAGTGGCCTTCATCGAGAAGGCATCGAGGATGTCTCTCTTTGTGACCTTGCCTATCTCCTTCTTGCTTATGCTTATGTTCTCGGCCTTGAGGAGCCTTGAGAGGGCCTCTATGCTGCCCATCGTATCAGCCTTGAGTATCACTCCTGCCTTTTCCACTGCAAAGATCTCGCTTATCTCGGCCTTTATTTCCTGCTGGTAGTTTGGGATCTCGGTGGAAAGGACAAGCGATCCGGGAAGCGCCTCGTCAAGTCCGCTCCCGCTGACCTTTATGCCTGATGCGGCGCTCACCGAGTCCACGTAATAGAACTTGCTTGACGACTCGCGCATTTCCTGCAGCTCTTTGGGCTTTAGTAGCGCCTTGATCTTTGTGGTTCCGAATCCAGATTGCGTGGCAAAGGCTATCGTGTCGTTTACTTTTATGGTGCCGTTGTATAATATGATGTCTATGGTAGTGCCGAGTCCCTTGTCCTCCTTCCTCTCTATGATATTCCCCCTTCCCGGGCCAGATACCTCTATCTGGAGCCTCTGCTCCAGGAACCTCTGCGCAAGGCCAGTTGCATACATGAGCAGCTCGGCTATGCCTTCACCGGTCTTTGCGCTCTCGGGGACTATTATGACCTCTGTCTTGAAGTCCTTGACCCTGTCGAAGCGTTCGCTGTTGAAGCCAAGCTCGCTCAGCTTCCCTATAAGCCCATAGATCCTTGCCTCAAGGTCATCCGCGACTTCCCTGCGCTGCTTTGATATGGACTCGGAAAATGACTGCGTAGGCTGCGGCATCCATCCGGTAACAGCGTCGATCTTGTTTGCAGCGACTATGAACGGAGTCTTGTATTCCTTGAGTATTTCCAGTGCCTCATAGGTCTGCGGCTCGAAACTCTTCGTTACGTCAACCACGAGTATTGCAAGGTCTGCCACTGATCCTCCTCTTCTCCTCAGGTTCGTGAATGCCTCATGGCCGGGCGTGTCTATGAAGAGCAGGCCCGGAATCGTTATGTTTATTCCGAACTTCTGGATAAGCGGGCCTACGGTCTTCTTTATCACCTCAAGCGGCACTTCGCTCGCGCCTATGTGCTGCGTTATGCCTCCGGCTTCCCTCGCGGTAATGGTGGTGCTCCGGATCCTGTCAAGCAGGCTGGTCTTGCCGTGATCCACATGGCCCATTACGCATATGATTGGCTGCCTGATCATGGAAATCGCCAGAATAGTAGCTAATATAAATGTCAAGGATAATATAAAAAGAGATAATGTACACGGTGAGCATATGAGCCAGGAACTTATCTTTCTGAAGCCTGATGGCATAAAGCGCGGTTTGGTAGGAGTAGTAATAGGAAGATTCGAGAAAGCAGGATTCAAGATAGCCAAGATGCGGAAGGGAAGGATCTCCAAGGAGCTCTCGGAGCTGCTATACCAGGACTCGAAGGCCCAGCTGGAAGGCATGGGAGGGAAGACCCTGAAGGCCATGACAGAGAAGGGAGAGAGGGCAAAGGTAATGCAGCTCTTCGGCACTGAGGTACCTTTCGAGATAGGAAAGCAGCTTAACCAGTGGAACAGGATTTATGCAACTTCCTCTGATGTCATTGCCGTGATACTTGAGAAGGAGGGCGATGCGGTTACTGAGGCAAGGTCCATAGTGGGCAAGACAGATCCGGCCATCTCTCCTAAAGGCACAATACGCGGGGACTTTGCCGCTGACTCAATATACAGTGCCAACATGGGAAAGAGGGCGTGCGAGAACGTGGTCCATGCTTCCGATGTTGACACTGCGGAGATGGATATAAGGAACTTTGAGAAACACTTCTTCTGAAGATCAGACCTGCATGCTTAGCCTGACTTCCTCAGTTATCATTTCCGGGATCCATGCAGGCTCCCAGACCAAGTCCATAGTTACCTGCCCGGCATCCTGGATATGCTCAAGACGGAGCTGGGCATCGGCAAGTATTATGCTTGTAACAGGGCACATGGGACTTGTCATTGTAAGCCTTAATGTAATGTTATTGCTTTGGTCAATGCCTATCCAGTGGATAAGGCCCAAGTCCACTATGTTTATGCCTATCTCTGGGTCAACGCACCCCTTCAGGGCATCCACAACCTCGTTCCTGGTTATGTTATGCATGTCTTGTATATTGCAGGGGCTGTTATTTTAACGTATCGTCATGCCATGGAGAAGAGGTAGTTGGCTGCGTTGGTGGCCATGCTTATCATAGGCTGCGGGTACAGCCCGAGCAGCAGGGTTATCGCAAGGCATGCAAGCACAACGAAGACTATCGCGCCTTCCGGCTTGATCTTCTTGGCTGCGGCCTTGACCGCATACATGGCCATTATGGGCCTTGCGTAATAGTATATTGATATTACGCTGTTCACCACCCCGATTATGGCTAGCCAGACAAGGTTTGCATTGACCGCGCTCAGGAAGAGGAGGAACTTGCCCACAAATCCTGTTGTGAACGGCAGGCCTATTAGAGAGAGCATGAACAATGTGGCCGCGGCTGCCATTAGCCTGCTCTCCTGGTTAAGCCCTATCAAGTCATCGATCTCGTTCCTGTTGCGCGACTCAAGCCATGCGACTATTGCGAATATGCCTATGAAGATGAATGCGTGTGCGAATATCTGGAACATAGTGGCTGCTATTCCGGCAGAGGTAGCCGCGGCTATGCCTATCAGCATGTATCCGGCCTGCGATATAGAAGAATATGCCAGCATGCGCTTGAAACTGCGCTGCATTATGGCAACGATGTTGCCGTAGAACATTGTCAGCACCGAGAGCATTGCAACGGCAAGGAATGCGGACTTGAACGTGGCGAAGACAAGTATGAGGACCTGCATGAGCACGATGAAGCCTACTTTCTTGTTTATGCCGCCGAGCATGGCGGTTGCGTAGGACGGGGAGCCTTCATAGACATCTGGTATAAGAACGTTGAATGGAAAGATCGATGCCTCGAATCCCAGGGATGCGACGAAAAGCGCGGCTGCGAAGAGCATCAAATCGGATTGCTGGGCATGCACGAGGGCGAAGCTGTTTGAAGCGCCGTATATGGTAACGATGGCAAATGAGAGAAGGCCTATTGAGATGGCGCTCATTATGAAGAGCTTTGCCGCGGCTTCAAGACTGCGCCTTGAGAGCAGGACTATGAATACAGTTGGTATGACCATTAGCTCAAGGCCAATGAAGATGGAAATCAGGGAATTGGCGAACGCAACAAGGTATATGCCCATCATGGAGAATGATGCCATTAGCGCGAAGTCACCGTACCGGCCTGCGTACTCATATGCAAGTATGCCGGTTAGGAGCATGGCTATGGTCAGTATCAGGACGAAGAAGAGGGAGAATGGATTGATTGAGAGCATCCCCATGGCAGTAGTAGCAAGGTCCGACGAGAGCATCGATGCGGAAAAGAGGGCAAGCAGTGAGAGCACTGCGCAATTGAAGAGGAACTGCGGAAAGTCCTTGTTGGAGAGCCTGATGACGAGGTTGCCTAGCAGGAAGAGGACGCAGAGACCGAAGAAGATATATAGCTCGGATATCAGACGATCACCAGAAAGATCCATGCAAGGAGCACTGCAAAGCCAACTGCAAACACGAAAGCGTATGGGTTGATTCCGCCGACTGACATGCGCCGTATGCCCCTTGAGGCAAGCACGACGGCATGGCCCAGCCAGTCGAAGGCCTCGCTTAGGTAGAGGTCAAAAGCGCCTACTCCCTCGGATATTTCGTACACGAACCGCGCCGCACCGCCATAGAGGAGCATGAAGAACTTATGCGTGTATGCAAGGGAAGCGAGGGCGCTTCCCTTCTTCTGCGACGGTTTAAGGAGCCTTGAAGGTTTATAGAGCGAGTAGCTTACCGCAGCGCCAACTGCAAACAGGACCGTCACGCTGACTATGTCGAGCAGGCTGACAGAGAGCTGCGGTGCGCCGGTTATGAAGGCGGGCGAAGATGACAGGAATCCGGGGATGAGGAAAAAGATTGAGGATCCGGCAAGCGTGAGCGCTGCAAGCAGGACAGCAGGGTATATCATGGCCCTTGGCAAGGCCTTGTATCTAAGCGCTGTCTCGCCGGCCTTGTCTGGCCCGGATATCATGAAGAACCACCTGAAGATGAAGAAACTTGTTCCCAGGCCAATGAGGATTATAAGCGAATATACGATTAGGTTGGTGAAGACGGAAGAGCCTATTGCGGCTGAGGCGAAGAACCCTGAGAATGGTATCATGCCGGCAACAGAGAGCACGCCGAAGAGTGTCGAGATATAGAGCAGCTTGTTAGATGACATGCCGCGTATCTTGTCTATTGATTCCTCTTCGGTAGCATGCATTACGCTTCCGGAGCTGAAGAAGAGCAGCGCCTTGTAGAAGCTCTGTACTATGAAGAAGTAAATTGCAGCGATGAGCGCGCCGCTTGCGACAGCCACGAGCATCAGGGAGAGCTCCTGCACTGTGGAGTAGGCGATAACGCGCTTGACCTGCTTCTCGCGCATGGCATTGAACGTGGCTATGATTGCAGTGAGCACCCCGAACCAGAGCATGAGAGCAAGCAGGTGCGCAGCTGCGAAGATAGGGAAGAGTATTATCGCGGCAAACACCCCGGCCTTTACCATGGTAGACGAGTGGAGGAATGCCGATACGGGAGTAGGGCCTTCCATCGCCTCAGGGAGCCATTCCTGGAACGGGAATTGGGCCGACTTGGTGAAGATGGCAAGAAGGAGGAGCGCAGAGCCTGCGAGAAGGCCTATGGAGACGCTGTGCGGCATGAGCGAGAGGATGGTTGCGAAGTTGAATGTGCCAAAGGTGTTCCAGAAGATAACTATCGCGGCTATCAGCGCTATGTCTCCTATCAATACAGTGGTTATTGCAAGCCTTGCTGCACGGACTGCGCGCTCGCGGTTGTGCCAGAAGCCAATGAGCATATAGCTGAGCATGCTCAGGAATTCCCAGGCTATGAAGAGCAGGATGAAATTGCCGCTCATCGCGAACGTGGCCATTGCTATCTCGAAGGCGAGCATCTCGATGTAGAAGCGTTTCTGCTCGCTTAGGGTTTTCAGGTATCCGGTAGAATAGAGGTGTATGAGCGTGCCTATGAAGAAGACAATTGCAAGGAGTGCCATGTTCAGCGGGGCTATTGTTGTTGTTATAGCTATCGCGTCCTTGCCTATCGTGAACCAGGTTATTGTGATGCTGCCATTCTGCACAAAATACAGCAGGAGCAGGCTGGCCAGGCTGGCCGCAGAGGCAATGTAGCCGTATTTCATGCTGGGCCTCAGCAATGCTATCGCTATCATCGCAGCGAAGAGAGGGACCAATAGCAGCAACGGGAGGAACATCTTACCACTTCATCTTTGATAATTTTGTAACGTCGAAGTCTGCACCGCGGTATTTCATGTAGACATAGAAGGCCATGAGCGTGATTATCTCAACGGCTGCAACGGCCCATATGCTTATCAGCATCACTATCGCGCCAGGATTCTGCACGGCATTGTAATCGAAGAATCCCACGAGGGCTATTGTGCTGGCAACCAGTATTAGGGCTATGCCCAACATTATGACTATGAAATGCCTGTCGGTGGCGAGACCGGCAAATGCGATCCCTATCAGAACCAGCGAAAGAGCAAATACGTAGAGCAGCATGATCAATTATGTCACCAGTTTTGAGAATTTCTTGATGAATAGTACGCTTCCGAGGGCAACTGCGAAGAGCAATGCAGCTATTCCGTAGAACAGCGGATAGTATTGGGCTATTGCAACTGCGAACGTGGCATCCATGCTCGAGCCTGAAACTACCTCGGAATGCAGCGAGAGCTGCGCGAAATATGCGAACCATATGGAAAGTGCTATCACTATGGGTATGAAGAATGAGACGCGTATGTATCTCCTTCCTTTTTCCTCGTTGGCCAGCGAGACCATCAGATATGTGGAGAGGCCGCCGACGAAGACGAGGAGCTGGAGAAGCGCCACGAAAGTCTGGTTCAGTATCAGGAAGAGCACTGCACTCATGGAGAAGGCCATGGTCAGGGCAAGGACCGCATGGACAAGCTTTCTCTGTATGAAGACGAGCACGGATGAGAGGGCAGTAAGAATGGCAAATGTGTAAAAGGACAACGTATATACATCGGGCATCTCATCACTCGAGCTCCTCGGGCCTCTTCAGCAGCGCCCTCTTGTCCTCAACCTCATTGAATGAAACATCCTTCGAGAGCGTCAGGCATTTCGGCGGGCAGACTTCCTCGCATAGGGCGCAGAAAAGGCACCTTTCAAGGCCTATCTGCGGCATTACCTTTTTTCCCTTGTCAGTCATTACGTCAACCATGGTTATGGTCTTGTTTGGGCATATCCTCTCGCAGGCTCTGCAGCTGATGCACGTGCTCATGTCAAGGCGCAGCTTCCCGCGGTAGCTGTCAGGGAGCGCCTGTTTCTCCATGGGAAAGTCTAGCGTGGACCTTTTCTCGAGTATTGCACCTGTAGATTTAGCCAACGGTCCAATCATGCTCTACGCCACGAATAGTATATAGACAAGTATAAGGTTTAATAAGGAAAGGGGAAGCAGCCATGTCCACCCAAGCCTGAGGATGCGGTCTATGCGCATCCTGACAGTAGTGGCCCTTATTATTATAGTGAATAGGGCTATGATGAATGCTTTTATCAGAAGCCATGCAAGTGGGGGAAGCAGAGGCCCGCTCCATCCTCCAAAGAAGAGCAGCGCTATTATCAGGCTTGCAAGGAACATCCTCGTATAGTCTATAAACAATGCCAGGGCGTAATACGGCCCGCTATAGTCTGTCAGCCATCCCGCTATTAGTTCAGAATCGGCTTCCCTAAGGTCGAACGGAGGCCTCTCCATCTCTGCCAGCATGGTTATGAAGAAGACGACAAATCCTATCGGCATCAGTAGGATATACCAGTGCGAGGCTGCCTGTGCCGAGACTATGCCGCTTATGCTGTACGTGCCTGAGAGCAGTGCAATTGCAGCCACGACCACAAGAAGCGGTATCTCGTAGCTTATGAGCATGAGCACGGACCTCTGCGCACTTATGTCTGCAAACTTGTTTCCGGTAGAGAACCCGGCAAGAAAGACGATGATGGGCAGAAAGGCGATGAGCACAAATATGAGAAGGAGGCCAAGGCCGAGGTTAGTTGCCTGCAGGGTAGGCGAGAACGGAAGCAGGAGAACCATGAACGTGGTTACCGCCAGCATGAGTATGGGGCCTATCGTAAGAAGAATCCTGTCTGCATTGTCCGGAGTGATGTGCTCCTTTGAGAGAAGCTTGACCAGGTCCGCAAGGTTCTGGAGGATCCCGAACTTACCGACAAATGTTGGGCCGTGCCTGTGCTGTATCTTGGCTATGAGCTTTCTCTCGACCCATCCGAAGATATATGCGAATATCGACGTCACTATGAGTATGAAGATTGCATAGATGAGGATTGCTATGCCGTAGAAGAGCAAACTGCTACCGTTGAGCCAACCCTGCCACGTAGACACTATTGAGAATATGATGTTATCTATCAACACAGGCCATCACCAGGTCAAGCGAACCCATTATTGAGAAAAGATCCGCAAGGCGCTCCCCCTTTGCAATATGATTCAGGGCAGCGAGATTCACGAAGCATGGCGAGCGGATGGAGAGCCTGTACGGGCGCTGGGGATCAGACACCATGTACATCATGCACTCTCCCCTTGGAAGCTCCCTGCTTACCGTGACAATCTTGTTCTTCGCAGGCGGACCTATCAGTTTTATCGAGGCTCCCAGCGCATCGCCATCAGGCATCTTCTTTAGCGCATCGCGTATGAGCCTGATCGATTCGCGCAGTTCCATGATCCTTATCCTGTACCTTGCGAAGTTGTCACAGCCATGCTCCACTGCAACATGGAAATTGAGTTTCTCGTAAACATAATAGGGCTTTGCCTTCCTGACATCATAGCTTATCCCGGAAGCCCTTAGAACAGGACCTGCGACCCCAAGGCTTTTTGCGTCCTCGGCACTTAGCACGCCTATGCCCTTGGTTCTTTCCATGAAGACAGGGTTCTTTTCCAGGTATCTCTGGTACTCGCCAATCCTCTTTTCTAGGTGGCTGAGAAGCTTCATGCAGTTCTCGCCGAAGTCAGGAGGAAGATCCATGGTGACTCCGCCAAGCCTCATGTTAACGTAGAACATCCTCTGGCCCGTAGCCTCCTGGAGCAGCTCAAGGACGCGGTCACGGTCTTCGAATACCCACATGAACATTGTGAACATCTGGCCCATGTCATTGCATAGTGCGCCCAGGAAGAAGAGATGGCTTGCAATTCGCTGCAGCTCCAACTCTATTAGCCTCACGTATTGCGCGCGCTCCTTTACCTCTATTCCAAGCGCTGCTTCTACAGTTGCGACATACGCCTCGTCGTAAGAGAGAGGCGCCACATAATCGAGCTTCTCCATGTATGGCGGGCACTGCATGTACATCCTGGTCTCGACAAGCTTTTCAACTCCCCTGTGAAGGAAGCCTATGTGGGGCTCGACGTTCTTCACAGTATCGCCATCGACATCTACAACAAGGCGCAGCACTCCGTGCGTGCTGGGATGCACAGGGCCTATATTGATCCTGGTGCTCAATCATTCCACCCCTGTCCTGTAGTCCTTGTCCCATTCAAAGCTCTTCCTGAAAGGAGGGTCGATTCCGTCCCATTTCTCGAGCAGTATGCGCTTTGCAATCCTGTTCTTTATCGCCACTCCGAACATCTCCATAAGTTCGCGCTCGTACCAGTCCGCTGCGGGGAAAATGTCCATGGCAGTCGGTAGCCATGCGTCATTGTACTCAAGATCTATCTCCAGGGTCTCGTCCTTGTTTTCGGCAATATTCCTCAGGAAATAGACTGCCTGTAGGCTCTTTCCATAGTCTACAGCCGTTATCTTCACTAGGTAGTCATATCCCTGGCCCTTCATCTCTTCCAGCCTGCGTAGTAAATCCCCTCTATCACACTTCAATCTTTCCACCCAGCTTGTCCTGCAATTTCATAAGAGCTGCGAAGAGGTTCTCGGGCCTTGGAGGGCATCCGGCAACATAAACGTCCACGGGAAGCACCTGGTCTATCCCTCTTACGATATTGTAGCTCTCCCACCATGGCCCTCCGCATGTTGCGCATTCGCCGAATGCGATTACATGCCTTGGCTCGGTCATCTGCTCGTAAAGCCTCTTGACCTCTGGTACCATGCTCTTGGTTACCCATCCTGCAACAAGCATCACATCGCATTGCCTCGGAGTTGCCCTGAAGAGCAGGTACCCTTTCCTCTCGGCGTCAATCCTCGCAGCGCCGAAGTCCATGAGCTCTATGGCGCAGCATGCCAGCCCGAACTGCAGGGGCCAGAGGGAGTTCCTTCTTGACCATTTGACCAGTTTGCTAGACACAGGTATGGCCTTGACCAGGTCTGACAACTTGGCGAACATGGCATTGGGCTTGTTCTCGCTCTTCAAGGAATCCATGACAAGCTTGTCCATCTCCTGCTTGGCATTGAGGAATTCCTGGCTTTTGCGATCTATATTCCTATCCATTCCATCATTCCCTTGCGTGCTTGGCCATGATGATTACAAGCATCTCGAATATAAAGCCAGCCACGAAAAGGCCCAGTATGGCGTAATTTGCGGTTGAACCCACCGCCTTGGCGCTTATTACCCAGACCAGCATTATGGCGATGAGGATCTCGAATACCAGGAACATAGGGAAGTAGTACAGGTATTCGCCCATCACGCTCGTCCTGGCGCCTGTGCTCTCCTCGGCGCTTTCGTAATTGCCCTTCTTGACGCGCGTCTCCCTGCTCCTGCGACGTATAAGCTTTGAAGAGAGAAGCATGAGCAACGGTTCAAGGATTGCCAATGCAATGAATATTATTATGGCTATATAGGCGGAGACCATGGTTCGTAATAAGAAGGTTAGTTTAATATTCGTTGCCCGCAGGCATGCTCCCGGGCATACATGGTTCACAAAGCTATGGGCAGGAAGTGCATGGCTTGATGGACGTGCACATTAGAGTGGAGGCAAAATAATATAGAAAACTTAATATGGCTGAACTTGGGATAAATGAATATGCATGTCTATGCTTTTCGACTCGCACAAGGAGCAGACCTCAAGGAAAGCATACTTGACATGGTAAAGAAGAATGGGATAAAGGCAGGATGCATTATCGCATGCATAGGAGACCTCGGGCAGGCGACCATCAGGTTGGCAGGCGGCAAGAAGAGAAAGGTGATCAGGGAGCAACTAGAGATAGTCTCAGTGGCCGGCACCCTGGGAAACGGAGAGTGCCATGCACATATAGTTGTTGCGGATAAGAATGGAAAGTGCACCGGAGGCCACATGAAGTACGGTTGCGTAGTAGAGAAGGCTGCGGAGATAGTCATAGGAGAGATAGATGGTTATTCCTTCTATAGGGAGCTTGATGAGGATACAGGATACAACGAACTTGTAGTAAGGAAGGCTTAAATGCGGGCCCGTAACTCAGCATGGCTAGAGTGGCTGGCTTTTAACCAGTAAGTCGTGGGTTCAAATCCCACCGGGCCCGTTCATGTTGCATGTGCATTACAACTAATTCCAGGTCCTGCAAGAGAGCGCGGTTTGTTAGGTTTCAAGCCGGCATTGGCACGGAAATGCGCAGGCTTACATTAATATACAAAAGGGTTATTATCCATATATAAGATACCCTATAAATGAACAAGGCTGAGCTTAGCATGGCAAAAAAGGACGAGTATAGCAGGCATGCAGAAGAATATGATATTAAGGCTGAAAAGAGGGAGACGAGATTCGGTGTCAATTACAAGTGGATAGCGCTATCCAACACCACGCTAGGAGTCCTGATAGCCACGATAGACAGCTCCATACTGATAATCTCCTTGCCGGCAATCTTCAATGGCCTCGGTGTCAATCCGCTCACTCCAGGAAACATAACGCTGCTCCTCTGGCTTCTTGTCGGTTACATAATAACGTCATCGGTAACTGTGGTGACGATAGGAAGGCTCTCTGACATGTTCGGCAGAGTGAAACTCTACAATCTTGGATTCCTGGTCTTCGCAATATGCTCGACCCTGCTCTGGATATCAACATACCTGGTCCATGGCACTGAGGGAGTCATCACGCTAGTTGTGATAAGGCTCTTCCAGGGCCTTGGAGGCGCGTTCCTGTTCGCAAATGGTACTGCCATACTTACAGACGCATTCCCACACAATGAGAGGGGCAAGGCGCTTGGCATAAACCAGATTGCAGGTGTTTCAGGAAGCCTGATAGGGCTTGTCCTGGGAGGCATACTTGCAGCCATTGATTGGCATCTGGTTTTCCTGGTCAGCGTACCTATCAGCGTATTTGGAACCCTCTGGGCATATTTCGCCCTGCATGAACTCGCAACAATCAAGAAGAACCAGAAACTGGATGTCTTAGGCAATGCTGCCTTCGCTGTAGGATTGACTGTGATACTCGCTTCGCTGATATACAGCCTGCTGCCTTATGGCAGCAGTTCGGCAGGATGGACAGACCCGTGGGTAATAGGAGGGCTGGCGATAGGCATATTCATGCTGGTCGCGTTTGCCTACATCGAGAAGAAATCCAAGGATCCCATGTTTCGCCTTGAGCTGTTCAAGATACCTACCTTTAGCCTTGGCAATCTTAGCCTTTTCTTATCAGGCATGGCAAGAGGAGGCTTGCAGTTCGTGCTGATAATATGGCTACAGGGAATTTGGCTTCCCCTTCACGGGGTAAATTTCATCAACACCCCATTCCAGGCAGGAATAGACATGACACCGCTGATACTGGGATTCCTTGTGGCAGGTCCGCTTTTCGGAACCCTTTCGGACAAGTACGGCTCACGGCTCTTCTCAACCTTGGGAATGCTCATTGGTGTTGCAGGCTTCATAGCACTGCTCTTCCTTCCGGTAAACTTCAATTTCTATGTATTTGCGCCGATAATATTCCTGCTTGGCATAGGGCAGGGGATGTTTGCTGCACCCAACACCGCTGCAGTGATGAACTCCGTGCCCCCGGAGACAAGAGGCGCAACTGCAGGTATGAGGTCCACGCTTATGAATGTCTCGTTCATGTTCAGCCTGGTTATCTTCTTCTCCCTGCTCGTACTTGGAGTCTCTACAGACCTCTCCGGAGCTTTGTATCATGGGCTTGTAGCACAGAATGTCTCATCGTCAGTGGCCGTGGGCATTTCCAAGCTTCCGCCGACAACCGTCCTTTTCGCAGCGCTCCTTGGGTACAACCCGATGGAAAGCCTGCTCCCGCAATCGGTGCTCAGCAGCCTGCCTGCAACGAACAGGGATGCCATTCTTGGCACCTCTTTCTTCCCAACCCTCATATCAGGGCCATTTGTCAACGGATTGCACATTGTATTTTACATCGGCGCGGTTTTCGCCATGATTGCGGCAATAGCCTCCGCGGTGACAAGGCGCGAGAAGCTTGGGACAGGCAAAGGCAAATAGTCTGCCTTGAATATAAATAAGCATCGTGCATGTATATGCGTATGAGGCTTTTTAGGGCATTATTAATTGCACCTGTACTCGCGGTTATTCTCGCCATGTTCTTTTCAGACCTGGTTTATGCCCAGCTTGTCAACCCTACATTGGAGGCGAATGCAACAACACCGGTTCCAGTAGGAGTAGTGAGCTACGGCCTGTATAATATATCGCAGGATACCGGGGCATATCAGGTCGAGACCAGCACAATAGTGGGCTATTCGAGGATAAACGCGCTCTCGGCATACAACTCAGTACCGCCTGCCAATGTCTCCGCGTACGGAGCTACGGTGCAGTTGAATACGGTGATGAATATCACCGGCACCGATGGCAAACACTACTCTTATTGGCTCCAGGATGTGATGGACCTCAACACGAGCAACAGAACCGAATTTCTTGTTGACAACGTATGGAACCTGACTGATAATAACGCAAATGTAACAAATGGGACCATAACCGGATATGGGAACTTCTCGGCTACAACATATCCCGGTACCTTCTCTAATGTAAGCCAGGAGTTCTATGGATATTACCTCAATTCCACCCAGTTCTCATATCCGCTCTTCTTCAACCCTGTAATAACCATAAGCATGGCGAATGGATACCCGGTGGTGCATATGGGATACGACCAGAACGGCACATACAGGTTCTATGATAACATAACCTTCTATATACCCGCAAGAAGCGCATACATGCTTGTGACCCCGTATTACCAGTCTCCGGAGCCGTACCTTTCGCAATACAATGGGAGTTTTTACGATGCGGAAATGGTGCTGGGAGGGGAAGGAAGCGGAGAGGTATCCCAGTTCTACAACTCAAGTGCAACCATGTGGATAGGTTACCTGAATGGCAGCACAGGCAAGATTGAGCCCTTCCCCGTAGTAGCAGATTTTGGAATGGACACTGAAGAAGCTGCAATAAACCTAGCAGTGGAGCCTGAGAACGGCATGGCGAGAGTGACAAACGGGCAATTAGATTACAACGAGAGCATAACGCAGTACGGTGTGCCTGCTGCCCTACTCAAGTCTTCTGCGAATCAGACAACACAGGGCACCACGACAGTTGCATCTACAACAACGCAGAACAACCCTTCCTCAACTGTCTCAGCCGGTAACAGCACCGAATCGGGGCAATCAAACAGCACTGCAACTGTGGCAAGCGGACCTGCAGGCATATCGCAGTACTTTGTACCCATAATTGCGGTTGTAGTGATTGCGCTGCTTGTAGCTCTTTATCTCATGGCTAAGGCGATGAGGAATTCTAACGCTTCGCGTTGATACTGCCTATATATATTTTCCGTGCATCAATCTACCTGAAACAGGTCATCCTATGGTCGACAAGTTCAAGCTGGAGAAGCTGAAGAAGCTCAGGGAGCTGGGGGTGAACCCGTATCCGTACACTTTCTCGGTTACCCACAAGACGGTAGATGTAGTAGGCGAATTCGGAAGCCTGGAAGGCAAGGAGGTGCGCATGGCGGGAAGGATGATCAAGAGGAGAGAGATGGGCAAGCTCTTTTTCATAGACATACTTGATGGGTATGGCAAGATACAGGTCTTGATCAAGAGTGATAGCGCAAAGGAGGGTGCGCTCAAGATAGCAAGGCTCACTGACGTAGGAGACATAATAGGCGTACGCGGGCGGGTGATGAAGACCAATAAGGGCGAGATAACCGTGGATGCGGAGGAGGTCACAATGCTGGCAAAGTCGCTCCTGACAATGCCGGAGAAGTTCCACGGCCTGACGGATATGGAATTGCGCTACAGGAAGAGGTATCTGGACCTAATAATGAATCCAGGCGTGCGCGGCTTCCTGACCATGCGGGCCAGGATACTGAAGTATCTTAGGGACTTCCTTGATTCGGAGGGCTACATAGAATTCGAGACTCCGGTGCTGCAACCCACGTATGGAGGGGCAAACGCAAAGCCGTTCCTCACTGACTACAATGCACTAAACGCCAAAGTATTCCTGAGGATATCCGACGAGCTTTATCTGAAGAGGCTTATAATAGGCGGCTTCGAGAAGGTGTACGAAGTATCAAAGGATTTCAGGAACGAGGATATAGACTCTACGCACAATCCAGAGTTCACGCAGATAGAATTCTATGAGGCATACAAGGACTATGACGATTTCATGAGGTTCACCGAGAAGATGCTCTCCGGGCTTGTAAAGTACATATTCGGATCCTACAAGGTGGGATACCAGGGTCGCGAGATAGACTTCACGCCGCCTTTCAAGAGAGTGCCATGGGTGGAGGAACTGAAGAGGCAGGCAGGGATAGATGTCTCAATAATGACAGATGTAGAGGCAGCCAAGGTAGCCAGGGACGAAGGATTAGACATCCCGATAAAGAACGCGTATCATGTTGCTGACGCCCTGTTCGACAAATACATAAAGCCAGACCTCTTCCATCCGACTTTTGTGATAGACTTCCCGGCGTATATGTGCCCTCTTACCAAGGACAAACGCGGTAATCCCAAGCTGAGCGAGAGGTTCGAGCTCTTCATAGCGGGCAAGGAGGAGGGGAACTGCTATTCCGAGCTCACGGATCCGCTGGAGCAGAGAAGGAAGTTTGAGGCGCAGGAGCTTGAACGGAAGAAGGGCGATTACGAAGCGCCTCCAAGCGATTCTGATTTCCTGGAAGCGATAGAATACGGAATGCCGCCAACAGCAGGCATGGGCCTTGCGATAGACAGGCTGGCCATGATACTGACAGATAACATATCAATAAAGGAAGTTATACCGTTCCCTGCCGTTAAGCCCGAGGGTAAGCCTAGCAGGTGATTTCCTTCAATTCTTTGAGTATGCAAAGACAGCAGTAACGCTCTCCGAGATTGTGCTGGTTCCGCCATAAATTATTGGTGGAGGGGGAGATGACGAGGCTGTGCTTGCAACATATAGGGGGAACGGCCTGAAATAATAGCTATTCACCGATACATTCAGTACTGAGATGTTGTATCTGCCCCCAAGCGTGGCAGAAGCTTGCTCTGTTGCGTTTTGCATTGCATCAGAGAGTGCTATTGGCCTGAGCGCGGCTATCTGGGCGTTGGAGAACTTTGAATAGATGCTGCTTACGTATACGTTTGGTATGGCTGAGAGTGCGTTGACTGCTGCGCCTGCCTGCGTCTGGTTCGGCAGAAGCACAATCAGTCGCTCATCGGCTTCATATGTCACGGGATAGGAGCACTTGAATCTAGGGTATAGCGTTGACGATATCGTGTAATATGTGCCATTGCATATGGCTTCTACATTGTAAGAAGAGGTTTCTATGTTGCTGAGGTTGTCCCCCACATACGCATAGATGGTATTGTTAAGATTCCCTATTGTGGACGAAAGATTAGCCACTGCATTTTGCGTAGTGGTGCCTGTGCCGTTTACATTGATGTACATTTGGGCCTGCGAAGGCTGGCCTCTGGCATAGCCGATCGCAGTAACCGTTATAGTATGATTATTTGTAGTGGTATTGCGCTGAGGGGGTGCGGTAGATCCGTACGAGTTACTGTGGGTAATGGATACTATAGCAATAGCGCCAAGAAGCAGCACTGCTATCAGAGTCACTAGCGGCCATGCGTTGCCTTCTTTTGTCATTTCAAACACAGACATATGTTTGTGAAGCTTATTATTAAAGTATTTGTTATGAGTAGGTTTTTTGTAGGTTTCTTATTCTCTGGTGCGGACATGCAGTCAAGCCACACCGCCGTCTTTGTTATATGCTGGTGGAGCAATATCGACCGGTTGCGTTGCCATTTTATTGGGTGGTAGCCTGGGCGGGGGCATTGTGGGCATCAAGCATGGGTTATTTAAACTTTGCATTATACGTATTTTTGTGAATCCATGGCAGTAAAGACTAAGAACCCGAGTCTTGGGAAGCGAGCCTTTGTTGAGGCCCTTGGAGTATTTATATTCGTGATCCTGGGCGCAGGATCGGTTGTTGCAGCCCAGTATGCAGGGTTAGGGAGCACAGGCTTGCTTGTAATAGCCCTTGGCAATGGAATAGGTCTTGCACTTGCCATCTCATTTGCCATGAACATCTCTGGCGGCCACATAAACCCTGCGGTGTCAATAGCGGCATGGGTAAAGGGCCTGATAAGTGGCAGGGAGGCAATAATATATATAATAGCGCAGGTGATAGGCGCTATACTTGCAGGGCTGGTGCTTGTAGCGCTTTATCCTGCTTCGGCAGGGGTGCCAGTACACTATGGCGCACCAGCACTGGGATCCGGAGTTACGGTAGTACAGGGAATACTATTCGAGGCACTTATGACGTTCTTCCTTGTAATGATGGTTATGGGAACCATTGTTGACAGGAGGGCACCGAAGATGGCAGGATTCGGAGTCGGGCTTGTAGTCATGCTCGATGTCTTCATAGGCGGATCATTCACCGGAGCTGCTATGAACCCTGCCAGGGCAATTGGTCCGGCCATAGCTGCGGGATTCCTGAACAACTGGTATGTCTACTGGATAGGCCCCATAGTAGGCGGAATAGTAGCTGCACTTGTGTACAAGTATCTAGTTGAATGAGGCCTACGGGACGTATTGCTTGACTATATGTTCCCATCACGCGGAAATCCTATTTGGCCATATGTCAGATTTATTTCGTTTAGAATACGGTAGGCAAGCCTGGCATTTGCCACTGAATCAAAGGCAGTTGGGTGGGGCAACCTTTTTATAGTCATCAGTCAATAGAATATTTGGCGATACTATGGTACAAGCCTATTGCGTTAAGTGCAAAGAGAAAAGGGAAATGAAGGATGCGAAGCAGGTTACCATGAAGAATGGTAAGAAAGCGACACAGGGAGTATGTCCTGTATGCGGAACGAAGATGTTCAAGATAGGAGGCTGAGTTGTGCTGAGACGCAGTACTCCGCGGGGTGCTGCGCCATCTTATTCTTCACAGCGCATGCGGTAATTAGCGTGATGTAGCAGGAAGACTTACAGTCGACGCTTATAGTCCCCGTATCCAAAGCTCTTAACGATCCTGAGCTTCCCATCAAGGCCATATATGGCTATGCTAGGCAGGCGTATGCCGTTGAATGTTGTAGTCTTGACAATAGAATAATGCGCCATGTCCAGAAATACAAGCCTATCCCCGGGCTTGAGCTTGGTAGCAAAAGAATAGTCGCCTATTACATCTCCAGCCAGGCACGTCATGCCTCCTAGGCGGTACGTATACTTATGCTCTCCGGGCTTTCCGGCGCCAATTATTTCGGGACGGTATGGCGACGCAAGGACATCCGGCATGTGTGCTTCTGCAGAGGTATCTAGTATGGCTATGTCCAGCTTGTTATGGATTATGTCTAGCACTGTTGCTACAAGGACCCCGGAATAGAGGGCAACCGCCTCTCCAGGCTCAAGATGCACCTGCACCCCGTACTTCTCCTTGAACTTGTTCACAATTCTGACCAACAAATCCACATCGTAATCCTTTCTCGTTATGTGGTGCCCTCCGCCGAAATTGACCCATTTCATTTGCGGTATGTACTTGCCGTATGTGCGCTCGAAGAGCCCCAGCAGCTTGGCGAGCTCTGCTGCATTCTGTTCGCATAAAGCATGGAAGTGTATGCCATCTACCCCGGCAAGGTCTTCGCCCTCAAGGTCCTCAGGCAGCATCCCAAGCCTAGACCCAGGAAGGGTCGGGTTGTATAGCCTTGTCTTTACCGTAGACCTGCCTGGATTCACTCTCAGTCCCACCTCTATCTTGCGCTTGGATCCCTTCACCAGTCCGCGGTACTTCTTCCATTGTGCTATCGAGTTAAATATTATGACATCGGAGTACTTTATTGCCTCAACTATGTCCTTGTCAGAGTATGCAGGCGCATAGGTATGCACTTCCTTGCCAAACTCTTCCCTTCCCAGCCTTGCCTCAATTGGTCCGCTCGCACATACGCCGTCAAGATACTTGCTCAGCAACGGAAATGTCTCGTATGTGGCAAACGCCTTCAATGCCAATAGCACCTTGGCCCCTGTTTTCTTCCTGACATGACCAAGTATCTCAAGGTTCCTCTTGAGCATGCTTTCGCTCACCACGAAGCACGGAGTCTCGACGCTGTCAGTAACGCTTTTGGGAAAGCTCTTCAATTCTTCTAGATGCATTTTCATAGTCATTCCGGAAGCTTGCCTTTAAAATCAACTGCCTGCCATGGCAGGCCGTACTTGTTCAGCGCGTCCATGAACTTGTCAGGGTCGAGTTGCTCAACATTGAATACGCCACTGCCTTTCCAGGTGCCGTTGAGCATGAGCATTGCGCCTATCATAGCCGGCACCCCAGTAGTATATGAGATTGCCTGCGCGCCGACCTCCTTGAACGACTCTGCGTGATCGCAGACATTGTATATGTATACAGACTTCTTTTGGCCGGACTTTGTCCCGGTGAATACGTTGCCTATGACTGTCTTGCCAGTATAATTCGTGCCGATCTTGGCAGGGTCAGGAAGAAGGGCCTTTAGGAACCTCAGCGGCACCACTTTCTTTCCTTCATAGTCAACTTCATCTATCCTGGTCATGCCTACGTGCTGCAGGACCCTCAGGTGCGTAAGATAGTTCTCTGAGAAAGTCATCCAGAACCTTATCCTCTTGAGGCCCTTGATATTCATCGCAAGCGATTCCAGCTCCTCATGGTAAAGCAGGTAGCTCTCCTTCTTTCCTACTACGGGATAGTCAAAACTGAAGTGCACGCTTCGCGGATCCAGGATAGGCGGTGTCTCAACCCACTTGCCATTGTTCCAGTGCCTTACCGCCTGCGTTACCTCCCTGATGTTTATTTCTGGGTTGAAGTTTGTCGCAAAATCATAGCCGTGGCTTCCCGCATTGCAATCCAATATGTCTATATAGTTTATCTCGTCGAAGAGATGCTTCTGTGCGTACGCAGAGAAAACGTTGGATACACCAGGGTCAAACCCGCAACCCAACACCGCCATAAGGCCCTTCTGCTTAAACCTCTCGTTGTAAGCCCATTGCTGCTTGTACTCAAAGTGGGCCAGCTCTGGGGATTCGTAATTGGCGGTGTCAAGATAATTGACGCCTGTCTGCAGGCACGCGTCCATTATTGCCAGGTCCTGGTATGGCAATGCAACATTCAGAACAAGATCCGGGTCATGTTCCTTTATTAGCAATACAAGATCCTTGACATTGCCTGCATCGACACGCGCGGTCTTTATCCTATGCCCGGTTCTGCCCTCTATCTCATTGGCTATCTGTTCGCACTTGGACGGAGTCCTACTGGCAAGGACTATCTCAGAAAAAGCGTCATTGGCCTGCGCGCATTTGTGCGCTACCACACGCCCCACTCCTCCCGCGCCTATTATCAGCACTTTTCCTATGTTATTACCTCTTCACAGCAACGATAAATTGGGCCACTCCTCATTAATAAGATTATCCGTCTTTTCAGGAATTTATGCGTTCGAGTGTTATCTTGAATACCAAAGTGTATCCTGCAAGAGGAGGATTGAAGTTTATTGTTACATTAGTAGCATTCACAGAGGTTATCCTGCCTTGCGCATAATGGCCGCTGGAATTACTTGCCACAGTCATTCCGGCCGTGACTGTGTTGTTTCCAAAATAGGATCGCGGTACCACAAGTATAAGCGAAGGATTCACTTCGCCGTAGGCCTCGTTTGCAGGAATTGCAACAGTCTTTGTCTGGTTGACATGCATGCCAATAACCGCCAGCCCGAACCCAGGTATTATGGCATTAGAGCCCACCACAAAACTGAGTGGCGTCTGTCCGACGTTGGTGCTGAATATCGTGCCGTTTGTAAATGACCCGGTGTAGTATACACTGACGTTGTCGCCTACCTTTACCGTTGCGCCTGTGGCGCTTGCAGCAGATATGTATACCACAAGTATTATTGCTGCTACGATCACAACAGCTATGCCGTAGAGTAGTCGGTTTGCCATCTTCTTCATTGCATCACTAACAATTGCAACCAGAATGATTTAAATTTATAGGTAATAGGTCAGGGTTTCTGCACATGGGCATGGTGCACCTCTATTCTCAGCAATATCCTGTCGCCGTGCTGCCTGTAGTTAGCACCGGTGTATTTCTGTGAGAGTTTGTCGACATGCTCCTCTGCGCCGGCCTTTGTCATTTCCACAACCTTGCCCCGGAGGAAGACCGCGTCATAAGGATCATCCATGCTGAATATGCTGAGTGCCACCCTGGGATCGCGTCTTACGTTCTTCGCTTTGATCCTATCCTCGGTGGTATTGACAAGTACTGTATCACCATCCCTGTCGACCCATGTCACTGTCACTTGCGGGGATCCGTCAGGCATAAGCGTGGCTATGTTAATGAAGTTCTTTCCGTCTATAAGCTTCTTCGCCTTGCTCGGGAGTTCCATAAAAACACCGCATAGTAATATGCATGGCATGCTTATTAGCTTGTTGCTTGCGTGCTTCACGCCCAGTTGCTTTTGTCCACGATACTGTAATATTCCCTGGAATCCAGATGCCAGTCACGGCGAATGGGACCTTTGCCGGATCCCATACCTGCTGCTACCTTCCCGCGTTCTAGAGCTCTTCGTATTGCAGACTTATGCAGGATTGGTCAATTCATGGAAGGTGGCGGCGAACGGTCTATGATCCTTAACCTCTCCACGTATTGTATGTATGGGTCTATGGCTTCGGCAAGCTGCGACTGGGGCAGCATGCAAAGGTACTTTATCCTATGCTCGAACTGCTCTTCGGAGAGTTGGCCAAGCGAGACGCTTTGCGCCAGATACACGGTGTATGGCGCCACATAGGACCTGTAGCTCGAAGAGCCCACATGGTAATCATTATTGGATAGAAGGTCATGGACGTGCACATTGCGCATTATCCTGAATATCTCGGCAAGCTGCGTGTTGGAAAAATTGCCTCCCGCGGCACCGCGCAAATATTCGGTAGTAAGGACCTGCTGTACAGGCCTGAGGTCCCTGTATGACGATAGTGTATCTAGCAGGGATTCACGCGAAGGTGCATAGACCAGATCGTTGTCATGGTACAGCATCTTGTCCATGAACTCCCCGAGCATATCCGTTATTATTGTGTCGTTGCCATTGAGCAGGCTGCCGTCATCAAACGGTTCGAGTATTCTTTTCATGAAATCCCTCTGCAGCAGATGGCCAGCTTCCTCAGCCACGTCTTCGTCGATATTCATGTATCTGCCCATTAAGGAGAGCATGAACCTGGCCAGGTTTGGGTGATCCGAATAGGCCAGCACCGTGTCTGCTACTATATCGCTGCAGAATTCTTCAACGAACTTGGCCGGGGCTTCCCCCACAGCAAACATAAAGTCTTCCCTTGCCAGTTCGTCTCCTCCACGCTTCAGATACAAGGCTCCGCAATATCGTTCGATTCCATCAAGTATTACAGTTATGAGTTCGGGGATGGACTTATATTTTAGCAACGGCATTAGAATACGGTCAAGTATGTCCATGTCCTCTATGGCCATTGCATGGTTTGCAATGACAGTATATGCACCGAAGAGCTGATTCGGATTGATGCCGCTTAGAAGCTCCATCAGTTCCCTGCCGTGATCTGTGCGTATCAGGCGGATGTATCCGGAGAACATGTCCTCGTTGTCCTCTTCCTTGTCGTGATAAACCAATGCGGCATTGCTTATCCCATTGACAACGCCATGCAGTGCTGCGCTGCCAGAGTATGATTCCACTGTCTCCAGTACATAGCCATGCCTCATTCTCTCAGAGATTAGCTCAATGCAGTCATGGCGCCCCAGGCATTCTTCGCTGTCTTCTGAGAGCGCAACTTCGAGCATTCCAAGGACCTGGGTCACTGAATCGCCGAATCGCTTGTATGCTGAGACAAGTCCTGCTGCTTCTGCTACTGTGCTTGCGCCGTATTTCAGGGCTATTCGCTCCATGTCCTTGAGTATAATGTCATTGAGAGCGCTATCGCAAGTCAGTGCCCCTGCAACTGCGTTTTTTGCTCCAGGGCCGGCCATGCTGCCTATCCTGTCCAGAGTTGTTGCGCTTCTATCAGCGTATCTGCCCTCCATGCAATGACACAGCTCTATCAGGTTGCAATCTAGGACTATAAATAATTTACCTGCAACTCAGTTCATAGATGGGGTGCCCCTAAGGCTCTCTACGTAGCTAAGCATCTGGTAACGTTCCATCTCAGCAGAAAGGCCCTTGAGCGAGAGTGCAAGCAGGTAAATCACATTTTCCTTGAAATCTTCAGGGGTAATGTCTCCCTTGGCCGTCTGCTGTGCTAGTTCCATAACGCGCTTACCTACCATGAACTGCGCGGCGAAGTTGGGCCTGTATGCTCTTTCGAGAAGGCTCTCTACGTAATCGTACTTCATCATCTTAAGCATGCTTGCAAGTTGCTCGTCGCTGTTCGTCTCATCTACTACCCTATGCATATACTCCATTGCAAGGGTCATTTGCACTTCGGGCATTCCCTCATG
Organism: Microcaldota archaeon; assembly: GCA_021804105.1. Taxonomy (GTDB): domain Archaea; phylum Micrarchaeota; class Micrarchaeia; order Micrarchaeales; family CABMGC01; genus JAKAVK01. The sequence continues at coordinate 49,814 of JAJZKP010000004.1, forward strand.
CTTGTCGAGCAGGTCCAGGAGTACAGCGCGCGAATCCGCGAATTGGGCTTCTGATTCGATCATCTTCGATATAAATTCTGTAATTGTCTGGTGTACCGGATTATCCTGATCCTCAAGTATGTCATAATCATCAAAGCAGCGTATTATCCTCTTCATGTAGCCCTTGCGCACCTGCTTGGAGGCCATAAAGGACGCCTCTTCCCCAAGATTTGCATAACCGACCATTATGGGGAGCATTATCCTTGCAAGGGTCTCGCTTTCCGAGTACTCAAACACGGCGCTGCTAACAGCATCGCTCGTAGCACGCTGGAGGTATAGGACTGGAGAGGCAAGCAGGACATGCCTGGCATTCTCGTCTATGCCTCGTATCATGCCCATCATGTCCCCAAGCCGCTCTAGTGCGGTTGTTATGTCAAGCAGTATTCCAGGCATGCCTTTGTATATGGCAAGCTCGGAGAGTATTCTGTCAACAAGCCCGGGATCACCGGAGACGCGTGCATACTGCTCTACAGAAGCATGGAGCGTGAACATGGCGCCATCATCCAGCGGGCCTAGGGATCTGGAGATGTCCCTGCCGTACTCCTTGCCAAGTGTCTCAACAAGACCCAGGAATGAAGGTTTTTCCTGTATTTCCCCAAGTGTGTGGTAGAAATATGCCGCACTTGCAATGCTGCTTATGGCTCCGGAAAACGCGGCCCTATCATCCGCATACGATTTAAGAGTGCGCATGACTACGTCATTGAGCATCCATTCTGAGAGGATGCTTGCACAATCGTGGTCTTCCTTGCACCTTCCCAAGTTGTCTGGAGTTACGAGTTCGAACATCACAAGCAGGTGCTCCTCGCTTCCAGGAAGACCTCTGTAAACTGCGATGGTCCTTGCAGCAGAGATCACTGAAGACTCCCTGTTGGTTGATTGGGCCAAGTTTTCCATTACATATAATATCTTATTGTCGTTTCTCTCATCGTTGGTGAGCAGTCTCTCTACCGCCATCCTTGCGTCGAACGTGGTTGCGGCCTGTATCCGGTTTAATGCCGCAGTAGACCTCAAGTCTCGCTTGGCCTCCATAAAATCAGAAGAATTGAAATGAATCGAATTTGCATCTATAAATAGTTTCTCTACAACAGCGAAGGCCAGCAATGGGCGTGTGGGATAAGTGTTATGGTATTTTATTCATGATATTTCAAGATCCGATAGAGAAGATGGTTGACTCTACTATAGAGATAGGGCTTACAGTATTCATCATGTTGATAGCAATAGCACAGCTTATCGCGTTAAGGCTAAGGATTCCGTATACTCTGATGTTGGTGTTCATAGGCATAGGAATAACGGCTTTCTCTACCCTTGCCCTCAGCCCAGGGTGGATACAGTTCTCAGTAAACCAGATAGGCGCTTTATACAACCAGCTGGTAGGCACAGGTCTCTTTGTAGGGCTGATCGTACCGCCACTTCTCTTTGAGGCCATGATACATATACGCAGGAGAGAGCTGGTAGCGGTGTTCAGGCCAGCCTTAGCACTGGCTACCGTGGGGGTGGTGGTCTCGACGGTGGTGGCAGGCATAGTAGTATGGAAGATTGCAGGTATTTCCCTTTTTTCGGCATTGCTCTTTGCAGTGATTGTAGCCCCGACAGATACAATAACCATATTGCAAGTATTCAGACGCATAAAGGTTCCGGCAAGGCTTTCCACACTAATGGAAATTGAAGCTGCCTTCAATGACGCTAGTGCCATAGTCCTTTTTAGCATACTTATCTCTTCGGCAAAGCTGATCGACGCGCTTTCAATATTGAATGGCATAGAGATATTCGTATATAATTTCCTGGCGGGCATAGCCATAGGCATAGCGATAGCTGTTGCTGCAGGGCGGATACACGCCTGGGTGAATGACAAGCTTGCAGAAACAACGCTTACCATAGTAGCTGTTTATGGATCGTACGTACTCGCCACAAGCATAGGTGCATCTGGACTTATAGCTGTTGCCATAGTTGGGCTTTACTTTGGCAACAGCACAATGAAACGTGCAGTATCTAAAAGCGTAAAGGCTTCCATACTGTCATTTTGGGAGATAGCTGCATTCCTAGGAAATGCTGTCGCATTCATGCTCATAGGTTTTGAGACAAACCTGGTGCTGTTCTTCGATGCGTCATTGCTTATATTGGTTGCCTACCTTGCAACCATAATAGCGCGAGTAGTTGCCGTATACCCGACATTTGCCATATTTAAGAGGCTTGGAAACGGAATGCCATCTGCTTGGGGCAACATTGCCACCATGGGAGGAGTCAGGGGGGCCCTTTCCATAGCACTCCTGGCCACGCTTGCAGGAACTGGAATACTCCCCAGTTCCGAATTGTCAGTGATAACGACCATGGTGTTAGGGGTTGTATTCATTTCAATAATAGCGCAAGTTCCGATTCTCTCGCGCTATGCCAAGGGCATCTTTGGTAAGAAGACCGATAGTGCATAGACGCAGGTTGAGGCATTGCTGCTAAACTCGGAGCTTTTTAGATAAAGCTGCGAGTTTTAGTAGGTTTAAGAATATTGGTCAGCTATTCCCGTATGCTCCAGATCGTGTTGGAGATAATCCATTGTAGAAGAAACAAATGATACTTTGATTTATGTGTTTTGCGTATTTGTTATAATGTGTTTGTTATGATATTCATTCAGGAAGCGATATATAAGAATAAACGATCGTCGCCATCTTTAAGTTCGAAGGGTAGACCTAAGGCCCAGTCTGCAATGGAATATCTGATGACATATGGATGGGCTATTCTCATAATAGCAATAGTTCTAGGTGTGCTCTACTACTTGGGCGTATTCAATGCCACTAATCTGGCACCGCATGCACAGCCAAGTAGTTGCCAGGTCTACAGGCCGAATGGGCCAGGGAGCCCTCAGTTCCTTTCGCTACAGGGCACATGCGGGCTTCTGCCAACGTATGTGGGTGCATTCGGTAGTGGTTCTGATATATATGGTTCTGTACCCACGCTGCAAACTGCTACAGGCACGTACGACACAGTTTCTTTCTGGATGTATTGGGCAGGGTCCAGCGGCGAAGTCGTATATGGAGAAGGCGGATCTACAGAGGATGGATACACATTGTATTTCCCTAGCTATAACAACTGTTTTGGCTTTAACACAAACCATGGCGACCTGTATGGGGTAAACGCCTTGCCGCTTGCAAACAAGTGGGTATTTGTAACTGCAGTAATGTACAATGGTGGCTCCTACGTAGGCAATTCCCTGCTATACATAAATGGGGTAAGCCAAGCCCTGACCCAGTGCTCTGGAACAGCAGAAACCGGATTATCATATACACCATATAACATATCCTATCCAGGCTACTATTTCAATGGAAAGCTTTCTAACTTACAAGTGTATAACAGCTCGCTATCTGCAAATGACATAAAAGCGCTTTACAATGAAGGTATCGGAGGAGCCCCGCTTGATCTTGAGAATCTAGTTGCATGGATACCTCTCAATGGAAATTCGGATGATTACTCTGGTAATCTAAATAGTGGTACGGCAACATCAGTCGCATATACAAGTTCATGGACATCTGGCTATTCTGCGCCTTAAAGCAATGATCTGGAGAGCCTTAGATGCAGAGGTACTCTATAACGGTGGGTTCTAAAATAGGATATCTATTGGTGCAAGCATATCGGGGTGCTAAGTCCTAACTCAAGCGCATCGCCCGATGCACAAGATGCGCTACAGGCACATCTCCGACAGTGCATCTTTATAATGTCTTTCAGAGAGGCAATATTTAAATATTTATGTCTTCTATATAAGACATTATGAAAGAGGAGTTCCGCTACGTGGTAAGTGAATGGCTTGCTAGGAAGCTGCCTGAGACCGTAGCGAGAGATGTAAACATAGACCTAAATGCAGACAAGATAATAGCAATAGCAGGGGTAAGGCGTGCCGGCAAGACCTATCTACTTTTCGACACGATAAAGAAGCTGGCTGGAAGCGGCGTGCCTAGGGAAAACATGCTTTACATAAATTTTGATGATGATAGGCTGATGGGCCTGGCGAGTGGCGACCTTGATGACATACTAAGCGCTTACTACGAACTGGCGCAGCCTAAAAAGGATTCTGGCATTTTTTTGTTCTTGGATGAGATACAGAACGTGAAGAACTGGGAGCTGTGGGTAAGGAGAACATACGATTCGAAGAAATGCAGGATATTCATAACGGGATCTAGCTCTAAACTTCTAAGCAGAGAGATTGCCACTTCGCTGGTAGGAAGGAATATAACCTATGTGTTATACCCTTTCTCTTTCAGAGAGTTTCTCTCAGCAAAAGGCGTAAGGCTAGGGAAGGACATCTTGCATAGCTATGAACGTCATAGAGTAAATGCCTTGGCTAAGGAGTATATGACAAATGGCGGGTTTCCAGAAACGGCATTTGAAACGGATAGTGAGACAAAGAAGAGGACAATAAGCTCATATTACGATGCAATATTGTACAGGGATATAATAAGCAGATATAGGGTTGAGGATGCGAACAGGCTGGAGATGGTCTTCAGATATGCAATTAACACGTATAGCAGCGGGTTCAGCACTGTGAAACTCTACAACTACTTCAAGAGCCAGAACCTTGGGATAAGCAGGCAGACTATAAGCAATTTTATCAAGTTCGGAGAACAGACGTTCCTCTTCTACCAGCTATTGCAATTCTTTAAGGGCTTCAAAAGATCCAATCAGTCCAGGAAGAAGTTATATGTTGTTGACAATGCAATAATAACTCTGCTGATATCTAGCCCAGAATACGGAAAATTGCTAGAAAATATAGTCCTGATTGAACTTCTACGTAGGAAGGAAAGAAACCCGTCTATCGAGCTAAATTACTTAAACAACAAAGAGGGTGAGGTTGATTTTGTAGTTTCAGAAGGCGGATCTATAAAAGAGCTTATACAGGTGACTTACGAACTTAATCAAAAGAACATGGAGAGGGAACTGAGACCTCTCTTAAGCGCGATGAAGGAGCTCAAGCCCGAGAGATGTGTGCTAATAACCTTCAATGCCATAGGCAGGGAAACGGTTGTGGAAAAGGGCGTAGAGGCATTGACATTTGTGCAATGGGCACTAGGTGCTTACGATAGGAAGCTATAGCTTGTGTCATAGGAGCAGAACTTGAAGGCCATCGCCCGAAGCACAAGATGTGCCACAGGCACATCCCCGACAAGGAAGTTTTAAATAATGTGTTTTAATTGATGTAAATCGTATAGATTTATTTAAACATATAAGGAACGTACAGAGAAGGTAGGATACTAAAACATATTAGTATGGTCTGATTTATGGCTAAAAACAAGCATTTAATTTTTACTATAGGCCACTCAACACATAAGCTTAGAGAATTTGTGAGGTTGCTGGACGCATACAAGATAAAGGAATTAGTAGATATACGTACCATACCTAAATCTCGGGTCAATCCGCAGTTCAACGAGAAACGACTTGCTGCTGGCCTAAAGAGGCATCGCATACGCTACATGCATATGAAAGGACTCGGAGGCCTCAGGCACCCGTTGAAGAACTCAGCCAATACATACTGGTACAATGCGTCATTCAGAGGTTTCGCAGACTATATGCAGACCAGCGAGTTCAGAGAGAGTCTCATCGAGCTTATAAGCCTGGCAAAGAAAAGGCAGACGGCCATAATGTGTGCAGAGGCAGTGCCATGGAGATGTCATAGATCGCTGATAGCAGATGCACTTCTCGTCAGGGGTGTGGATGTCAGACACATCTTCAGTCCAACCAATTCAAAATCACACGAGCTAACAAAAAGCGCAAGGGTGAACAGATTGAATATAGTGTATAAATAACCGGCATGCAAGAGATAATCGGTGCGTTTATGGATAATGTTGCTGCAACGAGCAAGATGGTAAAGCTTTACATAGCTACGGGATTCTTGTATTTCGTAATCGGTACGATACTTCTTGCTTTTAGCATGTCAGGCGCAGTCGCTGTAAGTAGAGACCCGATATTCATACTATTATTGTATGGCTTTGTCACACAGCTGATTTTTGGCGTTTCGTACATCTTCGTGCCTGGAGTTTCCCGACATAGCGGGGCCAATTACAAGGCAATAATTGCAGAATACATTCTTCTGAATTCAGGGATAATTGTATTTGAGGGTGTTGCACTTACTGGCCGGAAGGATGTTGTGGTGCTACTTGGAGGTCTAATAGCGTTAATTATAGCTGTCCTGCTGCATGCAATTAACATATGGCACACGATAATTGGCAGGAAAAAAGGTACGGTGTGATTATAACATTATGTCATCCTGTCCAACGCTTCATTCCTTGCCTTGTCATCTATATAATCGTCAATCAATGGGCATATGTCTCCCTCTCCATCTTATGATGCCCTATCGCCAGCTGCTCCAGATTCGTCTCCGGTTCATATCTCTGTTCTTTAATCTTGTAAATATTCTGTTTAAATCACACTTATCTTATGGTGCTGCAATACCTGCCCGCCTATCATTGCCGAACCTTCTTCCAGCCTCTGTTTGGCGTGAGTGGCGTATAGCAATTTAAATGGTTTAGTCGCATATTAGTATAGGGGGTTAGGTGGTATTGCCCATAACCAGAAAGAGTCCAAACTACATTATTATTCTAATTGCTGCAGTGTCGGTAGCCATAATTGCTGTGTTCCTACTTACAATTAGGTTACAGGGAACACCACAGGCAGAAAATCTTAGCATGCCAGACCCTTATACTCATCTTGGCAATGCCTCGTTCGCGCTGGTTGCTCCATATAATGTTTTGTCAGCTAATGGCAGGTTCGCATCACTGGCAAGCGAGAGATATGATTTCAGGTACACCGACGCAGCGAATTTCACAAGTGTAGAGAACTCCACATTCATAGTAATTGTAGTAAACAGTAGTAGCGGTGCGTACGCGCAACTTGCAACGAAAGCCATCAATATCACAGAGCTTGACAGTGCTCTGAATTACACAAAAGGCGCAATGATAAGCAAGTATAATGTATGGGGTTCCGCACAGACCGTCTTTCTGTTAATAGGATATAATGCAAGCTCGCTTTCTTCAGCTCTGTTGAGTTTTTTTGTTAAAAGCCCTGTCTACGCCCCAAAGCAGTTTAGCGTAAGGTTCGTGAATGAGAGCGGCAAGGCACCTGGTGATCCCGTAATGGATGCGGTTCTTGACGGCACTTATGAGCTCAGTCCACATGACAGCGCACTTCCATACCCCTACAGCTATTACGATAACTTTGCATACCTGATATATTATGCTCCTGTGATAACTTCGATAGTTCCTGGATTTGAAGGCAACAGTTCAGGTTCTGGATTGCCGCTGTCTGCTCCAATATGCATGCCGCCTCCTCCTCCCCCTGGAGGCGGTTCATCGATGTGCATAGGCGATTATGCTGCGATGCCAATGCTGCAGGTAGGAAGTGCGCCCCCTTTACGTCCGCAGTGGAGCTATGATACTGGAGACTGCGAGTTCTTTGGCATAGATGACTGCATAGATGCTGAGGGCTGGGCTGCTTCGGGCCTGAACCCGCAGCTTCCCTACAGAGAGATACCAAGCGTCTACTTCGGAGTCACTTTTACTGGAAGCCCTGTTCCTCCTTCGATGGATGGCACATTTGGCCCCGTGTCGGACAGCCTCCCAATCACCTGGTGGGTTTATGGGCCGAGCTCGTTCGGAGAATCGACCGGAGGGTTTCAATCAAGCCTATCTGGGGTTATGAACGAGTCTGAGACTGCGCTGCTGATCAACGCAGGCGTTGATATGTTCTCTGCACCCATAGGCGAAACCCCAGTCGGCAATTTTACCGTATACAACGCAACAAACTCCTCTTCTACGTATTCGTGCGGCAGCGAAATATGCGGGATGAAATTCAACTACACCATATACGCGCTCCTTAACATATCATCCACGATACCAGGGGACGCATCGGTGGCGTCTCCGCGGGGATACTCGCCAAACCCGCAGCTTAACTATTCGCCTGTGCTGGAACCTGTGTCGCTCTCCACGCCCAAGATTGTGAAAACCTCTGCGCAGACATACTACTTCAGTTACTGGAGTGTCTACTCCGAGCTGGCAGGCAACCAATACTACAAAAAATACAGCACGTCAAATATAACATTCCAGCTTATAGGGCCCACGCAGGCCAGGGCTATATACACAACAAATACTACTGCGGCCAACGGCCCTGGCAATGTTATAATATACAGTGATTATATTCCTATGTTCCAGTTTGGGTCATGTTCTAACAACCCTGCAAACTGCACAAAGTATGGGAGTTATTACCGGATACCAAATGTCTCTGTGTCCATATCGATACCTGGGGGGAAGGAGGTATTTTCAGGAGCCACAAACGCAACGGCAATGGCAGTTACTGGAAAGCTTGCAGGCGGGTGCTACAATATCGCAGTCTCTAAGCAGGGTTACAATCTTTTCGCAGATCCGAATCCGCTATGCGTCAACGGCGTAACATCGTTGTTCCTAGTCGATACGGATCCCTATATATTTGATATAACGTGGCCTTCATCATATCCGTATGCACTTGCGCCTGTCAACGGCACTATACCAATTAACGTATCCGTGCGCTACGCCAGCACCGGTGCATCTGCAGGAAATTCCTCGAGGTATCTGTATGCACACACCACTTCAGGCGTAATGGAAGGATACTCTTCTGGGCGCATAGTAAACGGCTATTCAAACCTCTCAGCAAATGGAACTGCAGACTTTTTGTGGGAGGTTGGCAAAACTCCAGGGATGCACGTGATAAACTTTACAATCGGCGTGGGATGGCCCATACTGTCGGAATCCTACTCTATGCCGGTGGTTGCCTATTCCGGCAATTATTTGAGGACAGAGTTGAACATAAGCCTTTCAAATACAACAGAATACGCTTCTCCGGGAGAGTCTTTCGCTGACAACATAACCGTAAGACTGTGCAGAACGTATCTTATTTCAAACAGGTCGCTGCCCTGTATGCCCTTAATGCCGTATGCTTCAAACATGTCTTTGATATACGTGAATGACAGGCCGGCCAACACTACTGCAGTATTTGTACCGGATCCAGCCCCTGCAAATTCAGAATCATTAAGCGACATGGCATCCTTACGTATATCTCTAGGCAGTGGTGTGCGAAATGGCCTGTATGTAGCCAGGATAACTTCAGTTATGCATACTTCCAATGCAACATACAATTCAACTGTGCCGCTGCTGATATATGTACCTAAAAATACATCTGCGAACAACAGCACGACAACCATACCGCCAACAAGTATATCAACCACAACAATACCTATTGTTTCAGGATATGGGGCGCTTAACATAAATGTGTTTTTCAATGGCGCTCCTGCCCCTGCTGCTGAAGTAGGTGCATTCTCGCCAGGCATACAAACTTACAGTGGATGGTACACTAATTCGAACGGCGAATACTATACTGGATATATAATACCACCTGGCAGCTACGAGGTTGATGGCACCTATCACAATATAACCAATAGCACGAACTATCTTAACGTCAGCGCGGGGAAAGTGACATACGTTGATATATACATTTATGGCACTGTAAACACAACTACAACGTCATCTACAACCACCACAACTTCGATAACATCTACCTCTTCCACAAGCACTATGCCGTCTTCTACCACTACTGTGCAATCCGGCTATTACGAATGCAATGTGTGTTATAAAGTGATTGAGGCTGGATTTACCTGCCCATCAACATGCCCTACATCAGTATTGTGCAACTACGGCGGTTTTAAATGCACCTAAGGCGTCGGCGCGTTACGGCAGTGCAAGGCACGCGTGTAAGTTTTATGTAACGGCACATCGTTAGGCATATTGAGGTACTTTGCGCCTAGTGGCCTTATTCTGGAGACCAGCTTTTAGGGGAAGGACGCAGAAAGGTAGTGGGGGCCGTACTTGAAGCGCATCGCCCGATGCAGGGATCGAACCTGCGACATCCTGGTTAACAGCCAAGCGCTCTACCACTGAGCTAATCGGGCATTTTGAAGAATGGGAACGGCTCTGCGAGCTTTACTATCTTGATG
>JAJZKP010000015.1 GCA_021804105.1 Microcaldota archaeon
GAATTTTGAGTGCTCCCATCGGGATTTGAACCCGAGTCGCAGGCGTGAGAGGCCTGCGTCCTTGACCGGACTAGACGATAGGAGCTTTGAATATTCACGATATTGAAAGTACACTAATATATCTCTTTTCGTTGATATGCATAAACACTGATTTTATGCTGCTTGACAAGTATACTCCTTTCACGCTAAATGGGCTGGTAGGCAATCAATTCTCCATAGAGAGGCTCAATAAATTCGGGCTTGATGCGCTTTCCGGAAGAATTTCCAAGCCAGTTATGATCTACGGGCCATCTGGGACTGGAAAAACATGCGCCGCAAGAGCGTTGGCATACGCCAACGGGTTCGAGGTTCTTGAACTCAACTCAAGCGACTATCGCGATGCAGAGACTATAGGAAAGAAGGTCCTTCCTGCAAGCCAGACCCGGGGCCTTTTCAACAAGAGAGTGCTGATACTCTTTGACGAGATAGACGAGCTCTCTTCAAAGTTCGATAGTGGAGCTGAGCATGTCATAATGCAGCTTATCAACAAGTCAAAACAGCCCATAGTATTCACTGCCAATGACTATTGGAACAGGAAGATTGCCTTTCTAAGGAACTACGTAGAAAAGATCGAATTCAAAAGAATCGGAAAGGACGAGCTACTTGCCTATCTCAAGAACATAAGGGAGAAGGAAAAACGCAATGCCAGCGATGAGATACTTGAAGAGATAGTCAAGAGAAGCAATGGGGACGTGCGAAGCGCCCTAAACGATCTGGAGATAATGTTTGATGCAAGGCCAGAACTCATCGAATCGCTGTCCATGCGGGATCGCAAGATGGAGATATTTTCCGTTCTGGACAAGATATTCCTCTCGTCCAATTTCGACATAGCAAGATATGCGGCTGCTAATACCGACCTGGACATGAGCATGCTGATAAACTGGATAGACGAGAATATACCTACAAGGTATCTCTCAAAGAGGGGCAGGAGGGATTCTTACAGGTACCTCTCCAAGGCAAGTTCCTTCTATGAGAATGCCTCAAGGTCTAACTACTACGGCTATATGCGCTATTCGTCAATCCTTTTATCCGCTGGCGTATCCGTATCTAATACTGGTGACATAAGCATGATGAACAGGTATTCGTTCCCTGCAAACATACAATACCTGAGCAAGGTCAAGAAGGGCAAGGAAGCCATAAACAATGTGGCAAGCAAGTTGTTCGGGGTACTGCATTCAAACAGGAAAGACATAGTCAAGGGCAGCCTACCGCTTATCTATACCATGATGAAATATGCAGAGAACGAACTCGGTCATGAAGCTGTTGCAGACTTCATGGCAAGACATTTCAACTTGGACGAAAAGGACCTGGAAAAGATTCTTGAATACTATAGATTCACCTCATGACTTGCCAATGACTAAGCTTAGGTCCAGGCCAATAAGTACATAAGCTTATAAAATTTCGTACTAACTAATAAACTGATGGACCCGCATCAGTCAAAAGCGCAATCTGCAATGGAATACCTTATGACTTACGGGTGGTCTATTGTAATAATAGCCATAGCCATAGGCTTGCTGTTTTATTTGGGGGTTTTTGGTGGCTCATCGCTTAGTGCCATAAACAGCTGCACGGCCACTCCAGGATACGTGTGTACAAATCCGATATTAAACTCCACAGGAAATATATCTATACTCTTGGGCCAAGCTACAGGACATAAAATAGTGATAAGCTCTATAGCATGCACGAACAGTTCTGTGTCAAACCCAACAAACACCGTGACACTAACTACGCCTATAACCCTGCCCTCCGGAGGTAAGACCGCACTTATATTCCAGTGCCCTTCAACAGGAGGCGCCATAGGAACGCCATACAGGGGCTATTTGTGGATAACATACAACAGCGCAATTCAAAGTGGGCTTGTGGCAAAGATTGCCACATTTAGCGCGACTGTCTCTACAACATCGCCCGTGCGCGGAATTCAGGGAGGTAGCAATCAACCGCAAATAGGACTATGCGCCGTGGCTGGAAACAATGAGGCAAATACGCTTTCTGCCAGTTCCGGATGCAGCATATACTTCTGCGACGGTGCAAATTACGACTACATAATGTCCTCAATGAGCTGGAGCCAAGACGTAGTTGCTTACGGTCCGTATGCTTCTACAGGTAGCCAGTCTTCTAATACTTGCAGTGCAAGTTCCTCCGGCCCAGTATGGCAAAGTCTTTCTGAAATAGGGTTCAACGGCATAACTACGTACAGCATAATTAATACGCCTCAATACTACAATAGCGGAGGAAGCATATCGTCATCTTATACTCTGTCATCAAATAGCGATGTAGTAATAATGGTAGGGTGCGGATGGACACGATGCAGTTCAGTTACTTTCCCTTCTGGTTGTACCACTGAGATGACCCAGGGATATGAAGGAAGCGGCATAGCTACCGAAATAGCATACTGCCAGTCACAGGGTGCCGGTACATACACGATTGGTGGCTCTGCCGGGGAATATACTGCTATAGAGGCTGCTCTACTGGGCGTATCCGGAGCCAGCGTGCCCTCGCTTTCCTTATCGTTTTCTGCAGGTACGTCACCTAAAGAAGGCGTTTCAGATATTGCAACAGGAACCACTAGCATATCTGGTGATTCTGTTTCAATAAAAGACTGTGTCGGCAGCAGCTGTACCCCCTCAAATGTACTCTCCTCGGGAACAACTTCTGCCACTTATAATACAAACACGTTGAGCATGGGAACTTATAGGTTTGACGCTTGTGATACTGTAAAGAACGCTTGCTCATCGTTATATACTGTATATATAGAGAATCCAGCGTCTATTTCTTTTACCCACAGCGGTTCTTACAGCGCAGGCCAGCCAGATACCATAACGGGTTCAACAACTGTTACAGGAGATACGGTAGACATCGAAGATTGTTTCGGTGCAAGCTGTGTTCCTGCCACAATCATCTCATCAGGCATAACTACCACTACATACAATACAAACACGCTCTCGCCAGGCACATATGGGTTCGATGCATGCGATGCTACAGTTAATGCATGCACAGCCGATAGCTACTTAACTCTGACAACTCCAATGTCCATATCGTTTTCCAACGGCATACTGATTAATCCTGGCACAAATGACATAATAACAGGCACTAACGCTAACAGCCTGGGTGAAGCAGAGGTGGAATATTGCCTGGGATCAGGATGCACACCGGCAAATATCGTGGCCTCAGGAACTCCTTCCGCTTCTTATAACGCCAATTCGCTTTCTACTGGCAATTATATCTTCGACGCATGCAATGGGACACAAGCTGTATGTTCTGCAACAGCGCAGCTTACTGTGGTATCTCCCAGCAGCAATGCTATATGCACTAACACTATCTACACGTATTACAACGGCGTTGTGCCCAACACCGCCACGATAAGCTACACCCTTTATGGTGGCGGTGGTGGTGCAACAGGCTATACAAGCATGGGCGGCGGGGACGGTCTAGAAACAGTTGGAAGCTACACGCTAAATTCAGGTAATACCCTAACAGTATATGTTGGCGGCGGCGGGGGTGGTGGCTGGGGTCCTGCAGGTGGCGGCGGAGACTCTGTAATACTTTCGAGTTCTACGACAGTAGCAATGGCTAATGGCGGCAACGGTGCAACAGATGGACTGGGCGGCACAACAGGTGCTGGAGGAAATACTGGAGGGACGTCTTATAGTGCTCCAAGTTGTATTGCTGCAGGTGGCGGCGGAGGCGGCACTGGCCATGAAGGCGGTGCCGGAGGAACAGGCGCATATTCCGGCGGCATATGTACCGGAGGTGTTGGTGGCGCTGGCTGGGGACAGGGTGGTGACGGACCTACTGGCGGGGTTGGTGCCGGTTACAGCTCAGGTGGCGGCGGAGGATACGGAGGCGGAGGCGGAGGCGGCGGCGATACCTCTGGTGGAACTGGCGGCACCGGAGGCAGTAGCGGAGCCAGTGGAACTGCAGGTCCAATAGGGGCGGGAGGACTTGGCGCGTCTTCTGAAACAAGTAGCCAATATGGACTAGGTGGCATTGCAGGTAGCTATGATGGTGGAAATGCAGGAATAGCAATCATCCAATGGCCTGAAGTCGGTGGATCATGCGCACTATCTTCCATATAACCTGCTACAATTCCAATTCCATTGCCACTGTTGGCTCCTCAATACCAAACGCATTGAGCACTTCGGGATGCAGTTCGCCGAAGAATCCGATTTCCTTTCCACCTACGATTACCTTGGCGCATCTTCCTTCTATAAAGCTTCTATGATCGTATCTCTCTAGTTTGCATCTAAGCCCGAGCGCATAAGAGAGCGCCTCGAAGGTAGATTTTATCCAGTTGAAGTTGGCCTTTGGGTCTGAAGATACGGCAGCGAGATGGTATGCCTCTGATGGTTTCTTTCCACTCAGCGAGAAAACCATATCATATTCAAATGCGCTTAGCGGGGTCTTCTCATTAAGCGAGAGAGCGATGTTCCTAAGCAGGGAAGGCAGAACCCACGTCCTCATCATGGTTATTGCCTCGGATTTAGGGTTCTTTATGCGTATTGCCGTTGCATTATCCTTAATTCTCATGTTTGTGAAATTAATCGTGTCATTAGCAAGGTAGGAATTCATCATCTGGCTGAACCCAAGGCCTACCATAAGTTCTGAAACTCCGGTGCGCCTGACCGCGGCCTGGTCCGCAAGCCCTGAGATGATGGACCTTATCGGCACCGGGTTTATGTAATCATATCCATATGCTATTGCGATGTCCTCTACTATGTCCTGCTCGTTTATAACATCCAGCCGATACGGAGGCACACTGAATCTGACCTTATCGCCTATGTAAGCCGCGTCGTAGCCCATCTTCGCAGCCAACGATGCCACGTTATTAGGGCCTATGTCCACTCCAATGTCGCGCTCGGCCATTCTTGTAGGCATCGTTATCTCGCGAGTCTCCATCAGCGGCGTCCTCATTTCTTTATTCTGATAATTTATCCTGGCTCTCTTTACCTCACCGCCCATGTCCATGAAAATTGCAGCAAGCATGTCTGCGGTCTTGTTTATCATGTATTCCGAGTAGCCGGTTACGTCTATCAACACATTCCTTGTCGAGGTGCTCACCTTCGTCCTCTCGGAATTGAGTATTGGTATCAGCGCCAGGGTGCCTGCCTCATCTCTCAGTGCCGGATAGAGCATTGCCTTACTTCCTGGCAATGCTCCTGCATACTTTTCGCCCTTGTCTGTATCTTCAAGCACCTGCCTGTATGACATCTCTTTGCTCGAATTGAGCGGCACAAACCTTCCGTCTGCATAAGCATCATATGACAACTGGCCTTCCACAGCATCAAGATTGTGCATCCCTATGGCTATCTTTCTCCTTGCCCTGCCGTATGTATCTGTGAACTTGTCCATGGAATTTAGCAGTTCGGCCAGCGATTCGTTGGTGAAACGCAATCCCGTCACTGCAAATGATGCTATGCAGGGCCTGACCTTCTTCACAGCCCTGCCGACATTTACCTCTATTACGGGCTCATGCTCCTTGATTGCGTAATTATATCTCTTGCTCCTGTGCGAATAGAGCTGCAACGCCCTTGCAAACCCAACGGCGCTTATCAGGTCTGGCCTGTTAGAGGATATTTCCACGCTTATCTCATCATCATCAAGCTTCTCTATGTTTATGCCAAGCTTGTTTATTTCTCCTGAAAGCTTGTCGTCAGGCAAGTTGCCTACCAGGCTTGAAAGGTACTTCCTGTTGAAAGTCGCTACTGGCATATTCTCACACTATCTTTCTGTTCCTGAGCCATCCAAGGCCATTGTTGTATAGTTCAGATATGCTCTTCACATCCCCGTTTTCGCGTATCTGCATAAGCCTTTCCACCGCAATGCCCCAGGCTAGCACCGTAAGTTTCCTGCGCCTTACCCCTGTTATCTCCTTTCTTATCATTCCCGCACCGCCGAATTCTATCCATTCCTTGAGGCCTTTGGAGTATGCGTACAACTCAACTCCTGGCTCTACAAAGGGGAAATATGCGGGCTTGAACTTTATCTCAGTGCCCAGCCATGAGTAGAGCCTTATTATCGTGTCGAAAAGGTTTGCAAATGTAAGATCCTTGCCTATTATCACGCCATCTGTCTGGTAGAAGTCAGCAAGATGCCTATAATCAACATTCTCATTCCTAAATACCCTACCTATAGAGAAGAGCTTCACCGGGTAATCCTTATCCTTGCCCCTTCCAGCAAGCATGTCATACAGGTACCTCACCGATATGCTCGTCATATGTGTCCTTAGCACAGGCTCCATGGCAGTGTCCACGCTCCACTTATAATGCCACCCCTGCGTGTGTGCTTTCTTTACGCGGTTTATGTACGACTTGTTCTTTATCTCTTGCTCTTCTATATCCTCGAGATAGAATGTATCTTGTGCATCCCTTGCAGGATGGTCTTGCGGCTGAAAGAGCGCATCAAATACCCAGAATGCGGAATCTATGACCGGGCCGGAGACCTCCCTGAAGCCATTTGATATATACGCCCTCCTTATATCATCTATATTCTGCATAAGCGGGTGTTTCCTTGCAGGCACTGCCCTCTCGACCTGTACATCCACGTCATAGCTCTTGAATCCCGCTCCCTTCCATGCCCCGCTTGCTATCATGCTCTTTGTAAGGCCGCCTATGCCCTCTTTCCCCTCGTCTGCGGATTCTCCTTCTGCCGTTATCCTCACGCCAGTTACCCTACTCTTTTTCCTGACTTCTATCAGCCGTCTCTTGGATAATTCCGCAATCTCTTCCGGATGCTGTTTTGAGAGACTGGCATATGATGAAGGGTCCTTTCCAAGCTCCTTGAGCACCTGTTCCTCCGGCAATCCCTTCTCGTATGCACCGATTCCTTTCTTAACAAGAAGTATAGACCCATCTTTTATAGTAACAAGGCCTTTCTGCTTGGCCCACTGGAAGCCTATCCGTTCCTTGTCTTTCAGACTGCCTGCCTTGATCGTTCTTTCCCTCAGTTTTGCCAGGAGCAACGACTCCGGCAGCGCAGACATTGCGTAATCCTTTCCTTCGTCGGTGAGTGTAACCTCTATCATGTCTTCCTTCTCCAGTTCAACATAGCCCTGCGCACTGAGGCTCTCCAAGGCCCAGAGCGTTTCGTCTCTGCCTATGCCTGCCTTGCCTTCAAGCTCTTCAAGCCCCAGTTTCTTCTTCTCCTTCAACACGTCAAGGATTGCTCTCTCATATCTGTGCAACGCTCCACCTCATTCAGGCACTACGAATTTCAGGTATACATAAGCCACAAAGACTCCAAGCAAGATGATCCCAAGCAGGTAGATAAGCTGCCTGTTGTTGTTATATAATGCGTCGAAATATGAAAGCACCTCTTCCTGCGGGGTTTGTAGTATTATGTAAGACATGGTAAAACTATTGAGTGGCTCCTGTGAATTCCATGAGAAGAGCGTGTCATTCGAGTAGCTGCCAGCCACCGACACCGCCGGCAGGTCGGGAAGCGGATATATTGAGACTATCTGCGAGCCTTCCGGCACTATTATGTTGAAGCGCTCCGAAGGCCCAAGCTCCTGTCCGCTTGCGGTATGCTCGAAATTGAGCACAGAGTCGTTGAATGCATAGAGGAACTTTCTTGGGGCTATCTCCTGCACATTTGTCACGTTGTATACATAATAGCTTAGTATTATTTCAGATGCCGCACCCTGCGGGGTTAGAATCAGCGCGCCGGGAAGGAATGTCACATTGGATGCGCCAGACCTTGGATTAAGTATGTGTTCGGTGAGCAACTGCGAGTTCAGGATGCTCCTCCAGTCGCTTATGCTCAAATTGTATGCACCCCTGCTAGCTTCGTACTGCGCTATCGAAGAATTGCTTATGAAGATGCTATATGTCTCTATTACCCTGGCTCCAGTGCTGCTGTTCAGGAGCACTGTGGTATTGATGGCAGTTATGTTGTAATATGCGGAGACGCTGCCTAGCTGGAATGCGAAAAGCAACGCAAGGGCTATTACATAGAGCCTTCTCATGTGCATGGTATCTTTACAGGAATTACTCTCTATATAAGCATAAAAAGGTTATCAGGGTAGGAGCAGACATATGCTTATATACCTTATCGCTGATATATACCTGAGATTAAACGAATGCCATTGGCATCGTTGTGTTTTCTGAGTAAGGTCGTATTTTATGGCTTCAGAAACCGAGAGCAAATTACTAGCAGTTATACGAGTCCGCGGAAGGATAGGCATAAGGAAGGATATCGGCGAGACGCTCAAGAGGCTTAACCTCAAGAGCCCTAACAACATGGTACTGCTGGCTTCAACCAAGTCAAACCTTGGCATGATCAAGAAGTGCAACGATTACGTGACGTATGGAGAGATTGATTCCGCCCTTGTCGAGAAGGTGCTTACAAAGCACGGCCTTAAGGCCAGCAAGGAAGACCTCGCGGCAATATCAAGCGGGAAGAAGGCCGCAAGGGAAGTGGTGAACATGCCTATAAGGCTACATCCTCCCACGCACGGATACGAGGGCATAAAAGCCTCGTTCAGCAGGAAAGGCGCTCTTGGATATCGCGGAAGCGCTATCAACAAACTTATCTCGAGAATGGCATGATCACATGGTATTGCGTGTAAAGAAGAACCGGAAATACTTCGGAACCAGGACCTGGGGCTGGGGGAACAAGAAGAACAACAGGGGCAGCGGAGCAAGAGGCGGCGTAGGAAGGGGAGGCAAGAAGAGCAAGTGGACTTATACTGTAAAATACGACAAGGAAAGGATACACACCCCTGGATTCAAGCCGCCCCGAAGGATTGCGCTCAGCGAGATAAGCCTAGACAAGGTTTCTTCAATGGTACGGGCAATGAAGGAGGAAAAACCCACGCTCGAACTGCGCGGATACAAGGTCCTCTCGAACGGTAAGCTTGCAAAGCCTGCGGTTGTAAAAGCAACCGGATTCTCTGCCAAGGCAGAAGAGAAGATAAAGCAGGCCGGAGGGGAAGCGGTTAAACTGGAGTGAAATGGCTCCAACAAGATTTTATGGAAAGACTGAACATCGCCTTTTACACAGATTCTTATCTCCCGGCTGTTGATGGCGTCGTATCATCAATCCTCAACTTCAAGACCGAACTTGAGAGGCGCGGTCACAAAGTATACGTATTTACCAGTGGCAAACCAGGGCAGAGGCTTGGCAAGGACGTATTCGTATATCCTGGCGTAAGGTTCAAGCCATACCCGCAATACAACGTTGCCATATTCCCCTTCAATTCGTCATCAAAGCTAAAAGATCTCTCTATAGACATAATACACGCCCAGACCCCATTCGTAATGGGCTTCGCCGGGCTGGTCGCCTCGAAATTTGGGCACTATCCAATAGCGAGCACTTTTCACACGATGATAAACAACAAGAGCGTCATAAATCAGTATTACCCGCGCAACAAGGGCCTCAAGGACTTTACAAAGAAATATCTGTGGATGTACACGAAGTTTTTCTACATGCGAAGCAACGTAACTATAGCCCCGACGGACACGATAATGAGATATCTCAAGAAACACGGGATAAGCAATACTACTGTAGTTCCTAACAGCGTCGATATAAAGCGTTTCAACGAAAAAGTCAGCGGCGAAACGATGAAGAGGCGCATAGGGGTGAAAGGCAGGGAAAAGGTAGTGCTCTATCTCGGCAGGATCAGCAAGGAGAAGCGCCTGGACGTCATGCTAAAGGCGTGCAGGATCCTTGCAAAGCGTGGAGAGAGAGTAAAATTTGTCCTCGGAGGCAAAGGACCTGCAGAGGAGCTCTACAGAAACATGGCACTTAGGCTCGGAATACGCGACAACGTTGAATTCCTTGGATTCGTGGACCAGAAGGACCTGCCGCGCCTGTATGCGGCAGCCGATGCGTTCTGCATGCCTTCCACATTCGAGACTCAGGGAATAGTGTGCCTTGAAGCTATGGCTACCGGCAAGCCAGTGGTCGGGGCTAATTATCTTGCGCTGAAAGACCTGATAAAGAGCGGGAAGAACGGGGAAAGGTTCGCTCCAGGCGATTATACTGCGTGCGCAAACAAGATAGAAAGGGTTTTAAATAGCCCTGAGACATATAAAAGGAATGCTATTAATACTGCAAGGGAATTCTCTGTAGAGAAGACTGCTGACAGATTGCTAGACACCTACAATTCCGTGTTATCTAAATGGGCGATGTACTGACTGACCAGGAGGGAAAGAATCATGCTGCGAATGCAAATCCTGCAGCCCCAGCTCCGACTGCTGTTGCTGAGAAAACCGTAAAAGATCCCCAGGCAGCTAAGCTTGAGGAGATACGGAAGGGTATAGACGAGGAGAAGAAAAAGATACCGCCGCTAATAGACAGCGTAAGGAGGAGCAGGCACAGGCTCTCGTACAAGCTAGCCGAGAAGGCCGCAATGGCCAAACTGGCAGCGATGTCAAAGGACAACACCAAGGAGATAGGATACTTGAGGAGGAGGAAGGAAAGCATAGAGTTCAGGATCGCAACAGAGGCGTTCACACTGGAGGCAGAGAAGGACCTGATAAGGAAGAAGAACGAGATAGAGATCCAGTTGAACGACGCCCTCAAGAGCTACAGGCTCAAGAGGAAGGTCGAGTACATAGACAAGGACATAGAGGAGCTTACGAAGAACATAGCCGACATAGAGGCCAAGATAGCGGAGGTGGACAAGAAGCTTGACGAACTCTATTCAAACCTAAGGAGGATAACCGGCCAGATGAGACGACCAAGGACCGGGCCAAGACCCGAAAGAAGGTCACCAGAGCCGAAGCCGGCGGAGATAAGTCTTGCTGACATAGCGATCATAAAGGACAATACTAATCCTAAACACGGCGGAAACAACGATGGTGCTTGAAGTTGAAGATAACATTTTATGGCGCAGCCGGTGAAGTAGGAAGGAGCTGCATCATGGTTGAGTCAAACGATACCAGGATACTGCTCGATGCGGGAATAAAGCTCGGCGAACATACGGAATACCCGCTTCTTCCAGACAGTGAACTGGCAACGGTAGACGGCATAGTGATAAGCCATGCACATCTTGATCACTCAGGATACCTTCCGCACATCTATACTGCAGGGTACAAGGGATATACGTATACAATAAAGCCCACGTTCGAGCTTACCAATGTGCTGATAAGCGACTATGTGCGCATCTCCAACCCGGAGAACATAAAGCGGGAAGGCATTCTGAAGATGATGAAGATGCACAAGCTCGTGGAATACCACGAGGAATTCAGGATAAAAAACCTTTCGATAAAGCTGGTGCCTGCGGGGCACATTCTTGGAAGTGCGATGATAGAGGTCAATGACGGCAAGCACAGGCTGCTCTACACAGGAGATGTAAACTTCAGGACGACAAGGCTGCTAGATCCGGCATATACCGAGCATCTTAGGGCAGACACTCTGATCACCGAGTCCACATATGCGGGAGAGAGCGATGTGTTTGAGGGGGAGAAGAAGACAGCAGATATGATGGTAGCAAGCATAAACGACACCATAAAGCAGGGCGGGAAGGCGATAATACCGGCGTTCGCCGTTGGCAGGGCGCAGGAAACATTGCTGCTGCTTGACGATTACATGAGATCTGGTATACTCCAGAAGGTGCCCATATATATGGACGGCATGATAGGAAAGGCAATGCGCATACACCGGCACAATGTCATATACTGCAGGGACGAGCTCCAGAAGAGGATACTGCTCAACGACGACGATCCGTTCAAGAGCAAGAACTTCAACAACGTGACAACAAGGCAGCAGAGGAGCAGGATAATGGAGGGGAAGGAGAGCAGTATAATAGTCACCACCAGCGGGATGATTACCGGCGGGCCCATAATGAAGTATCTGGAAAGGTGCGGTAATGTGCCGCAGAACAAGCTCATAATCGTAGGCTACCAGGCGAGGGGCACCATAGGGAGGCGCTTGCTGGAAGGGGCAAAGGAGATATTCATAGAGGGAAAGAAGGTCAATATAAGCATGGCTGTAGAGCGGTATCATCTCTCCGCGCACGCAGACAAGAGGCAACTGATGAGCTTCATGAGCAGGATCCAGGGACTGAAGAACATATTCCTGGTGCATGGGGAGCCTGGAAAGCAGAAAGAGTTTCAGGAATCGCTTAAGGACAAATACAATGTAGTGATACCGCAGCTTGCAGGAGACTACACTGTCAACTAATTTTCCTTGCTATGACGCAGTATACGTGATAATGCCTGGTTTCCTTGTGCGAGCTCAATATCCTGTAGCCCTTCAGGAAATCTCGCAATTCCTTCCCGTCAAATGAAAGATGAGGACACATTTCTCCAATCCAGAAAGTGGCATATACATGTGTGTATCTATCCGTTTGTGCCCCTGTATATCTGCAGCATTTCCGGCCCTATTCGGAACCCCTTCTTTCTGCACCACCTTCCCATCTAATCATCTACTCGCCCAGAACAATGAATCTGCCCTCGTATTCACCTATGTCCTTGGGGAACCCGCTGCTTTCCTCCGAAAATACCTCCATATGCCGCACTTGCGGTCCGTTCTTCATATCCACGTCAATGGCATCCTTGAAAAGCTCAAGCACGCTCTTCTCTGCCTCTGCAAGCACGTGTACGCTGCCGTCCTTGGCGTTCATCACCATGCCGCTTACTTTATACCTCTCGGCCATCCGCCTTACGAAGGCCCTGTATCCCACGCCCTGCACGAACCCGTGCACGATGATGAATACCCTCATGGCCTTCCCTTGATATACTTCTTCTCCAGCCTATCCAACTTCGCCACATTCCTCAGGTCGAATGGCATGGTTCCGTATTCCTCAGAGAACCACGCATCAAGTATCTCCTTCGCCTTTGCGTTTGAAGTCAGCTGCATGCTCAATACCAGCACGTTCGCATGGTTCCACCTCCTCGCCCCCCGGGCCTGATCCGGATCAGTGCAGAGGGCAGCACGTATGCCAGGTACTTTGTTGGCAGCTATTGCCGCTCCGGTGCCTGTCCAGCAGAATAATATGGCCTCATCGAACTTGCCCTTCATGAATTGCTCAACCGGGACCGAGCTGGCCTCAACCCACTCGGTATTCCTCTTTCTTAGGGCGCCGAACAGCACCACGCTATGGCCGGCGCTCCTAAGATATCTGACCACATACCTTGTCAGCTTGTTCTCCCCGTCAGACGATACCGCTACTCTCATATGGCCCCCTTCCATTCCTTGTAGAACCTGTCAAGATATTTGCGCATAAACCTCTCCCTCTCCCTGGCAAGCTCCTTTCCAGTCCGCGTGTTCATTCCTTTCCTCAGAAGGAGGAGTTTCTCGTAGAAATGATTTATGGTGGTGGACCTGGCGCCAGACTTCTTGAATTCCTCGAAGTTCCTGTACTTCCTGGGCTTTATGTAAGGATTGTAAAGCTCCCTGCCCCTGGAGCCCCCGTAAGCGAAGGCCCTGGCAATGCCTATTGCTCCCAGCGCATCAACCCGGTCTGCATCCTGAACTATCCTGCCCTCCTTGGTATCGAGAGCAATGCCGAATCCACCCTTGTACGAGACGTTCTCCACGATATGGCACACCTCCCCTATTGATTTCTTGTCCACGCCAGCGCGCATCAGTATCCCCCTGGCAACCTTCGCCCCTTTCTTTGTATCGCCATCGCTGAACTTCCAGTCTGCTATATCATGAAGGAGTGCTGCGAGCTGCACGATGAAGAGGTCTGCACCATGCTCACTCCTCGCTATATATAACGAGCTTCTCCAAACTCTGTAAACATGCCACCAGTCATGTCCAGTGCTCTCTCCAGCCATCCTCTTCCTGACAGTTGAGGCTACGAGCATTACTTTCCTGTCTTTATTCATGAGTAGCATGAAACCTGCAAACTATTTATATGGGCAACGCGATAGCCCATGAATAATAGAAATGCTAGGACCTCCCATCCGTTAGGTGGGAAGAGGATGTCGGATACTCTAACACCGAGTGAACCTGGGGCAGGATAATCGAATAGGATGCGAACGCTGGGATTTGAACCCAGGTTATTGGCTTGGAAGGCCAAAGTCCTACCAGGCTAGACTACGTTCGCATTATTATGAGATAAATATACAGACCAAGGTTTATAATTCTCTCGAAACCCTGATATCCCTCCCACAGGTTCGGGCTATCTTGGGCGTGCGCCTGGCGCAAGGCATCTTGCGACTATGCCATCCGAATTACTTCAGTACTTGCTCAGGATCCTCCTTAGAATTCTGGATCATAATTTCGTAGACTACACGCGTATGCTCGTTTTGCGACTCATGTGCATGTTTAATTTCACAGGCGTTTTCGCTTCATCTTAACGCTATAGAATCCTCAATACCATGCTTTCTTCCTCATCTCCGGAGTCATTGGTTCCTTTCTTATTTCACTGAGCCTTTTCAGCATCATTTCCTTGCTGCTCCTCTCGTTTATACCGCGAAGCCTAGACCTGACGTGGCTGAACGATGCCTTTTCGAATCCCACGGCTCTCACATATATCCTCCTATCCGTCGGAGAGCCTTCAACCCTGATCCTGCATTTCCTTCCGAATATCTTATTGAATATATACCTTGCTCTTGGCACGTGGAAGTCAGAGGTGACTACAAGCAGGGATTTCGGTCTGCCTATCAGGAGCTTGGTGAAGAATGCATTACCTATTGTATTTACAGAGTGCTTCTCCATGAGTATGCTTCTCCTGCTCACTCCATGTTCTACTAGGTAATCGCGCATGATCTCCGATTCCATGCGTCTTCCAATAGTCCGTCTCGCCTTTCCTGTGACAACGATTCGCTGGGCCTTTCCCTCCCTAAAGAGCCTTAATGCAAGCCTCAGCCTTGAATTTAGAATTTGCGATTGGGTCCTGTTAATGTTGGGATAGCCGAGCAGAACCAGATAGCTAAATTGCTTGCGAATATGCCGTTGCGCCTTGGCTATTGCCATAGGATCACCAACGGTTCCTTCTCAGACCCTTCTGCCTCTCCTGCCTCCTGGTCTCTTCGTTGTGTCAGTTGGCATTGGAGTTACATCCTCTATGCTCCCTATCCTGAATCCGGATCTTGCAAGCGCTCTTACCACTGCCTGCGCGCCGTGTCCAGGTGTCTTAGAGCCATGGCCCCCAGGGGCCCTTATCTTTATGTTAATATGCGTGACTCCTTTCTCTATTGCTATGGCTGATACCTTGTAAGCGGCCTGCATTGCGGCATAAGGCGATCCTTCCTCATGGTCCGCATCGACCACCATGCCTCCGCTTCCTACTGCTATGGTCTCGCATCCAGAAAGGTCAGTGACCGTAATTATCGTATTGTTCTTTGACGAGTAAACATGTGCTACTCCCCATCGTGTGCCCTTCGATTTGACTCTCTGCTGCACATCCGCGACTACGTTCTCGTAAGCTACCAGTCCCTTCTTCGACTCCTTCTTCTGTCCCTGCTGCTCTGCCTGTTTCTTGGTTCTTGGGCTGGCCATGATTATTCACCTTTCTTCTCCTCCTGTGCCTTGGCCACGGCAGGCTGCGCAGCAGCTCCTGCTGCTTTAGCTCCGTCAGGCTTCGGGTTGTGATCCAGATTGATTGGTTTATAATAAGTTATCCTACTCTCCTCGTCCCTGGTGACAAGGTATCCTGGGGCATTGACTCTGTGCCCGTCTATGGCTATGAAACCATGCGCAATCAGCTGCCTTGCCTGCTTAATGCTCTTTGACATGCCTTTCTTGTAAACAACTGACTGCAGCCTCCTGTCTAGTATTGCCTCCGGGCTCACGACGAGCAGGTCATCAAGGGTTGCCCCGCTCTTCACAATCCCATATCTTACCAGTCTCGACACTATGCTATTTCCAACTCCTTCTGTAGCCCTTCCTGCAAGAACCTCCCTGACATTTCTCCTTATCTTTCCCACTTCTGTTGTGGCTTTCCAGAGTTCGTGCATATTGCCCAGGCCATACTTATCGCGTATGCTATGCTCATGCTCTATCCTATCTTTGTTCCACATCATCTTTGTCTTTTCGTATTTCCTACGTATGCGCTTTGGATCTCCCACTCATTCACCTTATTTCGCCGCAGGCGCCGGTTTTGCTGCAGGTGCAGATGCGGCTGGAGAAGCTGCTCCGGCAGCAGGAGTTGCAGTAGCCCCTGGCTTTGCCCCGCCCGCTCCTGAAGGTGCAGGCTTCGCAGCAGCTTCGACCTTCGCCTTAGTGACTCCGACAGTTGCGCCAGTTCTTCCTGTAGACCTGGTTCTCTGCCCGCGTACGCGTTGCCCATACATGTGCCTGAACCCGCGCCATGTCTGGTTCTTTATATCGCGGTCTATGTCTTGCTTCACCGCTACGGTGAGATCCGTTCCTATTACATGCATATCGAGTCCCGACTCAAGGTCTTTCCTCCTGTTAAGCATGAAGTTAGGCACTCCGGCCTTTGACGGGTCCTTCATAATCTGCTCTATCTTGCCTGTCTGTTCCTCCGATAGTGTGCCTATCTTTGTATTCATCTTTATTCCATGCTGCCTTTCTACAGCAAGTGCTAGAGACCTTGCCATGTTGTATCCAAGGCCCTTGATCTGCATAAGCGCACCTATTATGCTATAGCTACCCCTGATGTCCCTGCCGGACATCCTGATGATGCCCAATTCCTCTCCTTTCTGCTCCTTTTGCGGCTTTTTCTCGTCTGCCATGTTAAACACCAACGCCAGGGTTGGGATATTCAGCATTGTATACTGCTTTTGAACCCAAAAGACTCAAAGAGTCATGCGCTGACCGGAACAAAATTCCAGGCGCACGCGTTACCGGATTCTGCCACCCTGGCAAGTGATACTCATTGTAATGTCTAGTTATTTAATATTTGCCATCTTGACAGCAAAAGCAGTATAATATATTAGGAGAGGGTATATAAAAGTTGCCTTATGCCTGGGCACTACATATGCCGGATATACAGACTGCAGAATATAGGCCAACGAGATAGTGTCCAAGATATGCTCTAATTGCCTCCCAAAAGAGGCTGCGCAAGGTTCTGCTGCAACTGGTTACAGTTATATATTTTTCCCAAGAAGTTAGTAAGTGGTGCAATGCTCAAAAATATCCTGCTCTCCTTTGCATTTATCTCGCTGATAGCTTTGGGCGCTAATGCAGCCACATACCTGCAGGTTCAGGGGCCTGTCAACGGCACCTTGTATAACCACGGTACCATATTCCTAGGCAAGCTCGGTCCAGGACAGAGCTTTTACATACAGGCATCTCCTTCAACTGACAACGCTAGCGGTTCTTTCGTGAACGTAGGCTGGGACCAGCTGACAGCAGTGAACCTTCCGCAAGGATGGTCCTCCCAATCGTCACCCCTCTACGAGAATCCCATGAAACTTAAGATAACCGCCTCTCCATATGCGCAATACGGCACATATAACCTTACCATAGTCGCAATCAATCAGGGAAATTACTCGCACCTAGGGAATCTTACCATATATGCCTACGTGAATGTTACTCCAGATGTATTCAACCTATCGGTAAGTCCATCAACTGTCAACATGGGAGTGAGCCAGCCCACTAATCTAGACGTGCAGATAAACAACACTGGCATATCTGACGATCCCTTTATTCTCAATATAACCGGACTGCCTGCATGGAACTTCTCTGATGTAGTCATAGCCAGCCACGACTCCGTCTCATCATTCGTTTATCCTATCTCTGCAGGCGAGCCTGGAGTTTACCACCTGAACTTCACCGCCACGTCGGCTCCTAGCCCTTTGATAACAAGGTCGATACCTATTACGGTATACGCACAGGCAAGCCTGCTGAACGACTACTATGCAACAGGACAGGGAGTCGTGATATCTCCGGTCATAGTCGAACCTGCATATAGCCTTATGCTGTTCCTATCTGACATCTACAGGCTATTTACCAAAAACTGAAGTGTGTTTGCATGCCGCAGAAGAACAAGCCTAAAGGAAAAGGTATACTTTACATCAAGCTGTCTTCCATGGTAGACCTTGCCAGATATGCATACAACTTTGACTTCAGTTCCAAGAGCCTTATACTTTACAAAAACGGCGGCACAGCGCGCCTTGCAGTCCTAGGTGAATGCATAAAGGAAAACGTAATTGCCTATTACATAAACGTTGACACGCAGCACAGCTTCATAAAATATACGTTTCCCTCTTCTATGGGCCAGATTGAGACTGCGCATTTCTCAGAGCGTGCAGACGGGTCTGAGAAAGACTTCATAAACATATTCAATGTCGACCTGTCCTCATTCAAGGAGGTCAAAGAACTTGGCAAGGGCGACGTTCTCCAGATAAGGGTAGGTTCGGACAGGGACCTCGTCCACGCAATGATAAAGAAATCTGTGCGCGAGGAATCGTTTGCCACGCTCTACGAGTTCGAGGCAAAGGGCAAACGTTTCATATCCGGCTTTGACCTTATAGATGAATTGTCAGACGATAGGAAAACCTTTTATTACGCGGAGACGAAAGATAAGAGCAGAGGAGGTTTTGCAAAGTACAGCTATTCCAGCAACACCTTCGAGTTTGCAGAAACAGTAGGCGAGCATTCTTATATTTACATCAAGATAGTAAAGCTCGCAGAGCCGTTCCCATTCTTCAAAATGCCCGATTAGCTCAGTGGTAGAGCGCTTGGCTGTTAACCAGGATGTCGCAGGTTCGATCCCTGCATCGGGCGATGCGCTTCA
>JAJZKP010000032.1 GCA_021804105.1 Microcaldota archaeon
TATGTTACTGCAATAACAAAAGTGTTATAAGTCTGTGGGTGGTATATATAACAGAGAGGTGAGGCTTTTTTGGTAACAGTGTCACATGTTGTAACAAGGATTCTTGAGGACATGCCCTTCCTTGAGGAAGCTCTTGTCCGCGATATAATAAACTACGCATATCTTGCCGAGATGATCAAGCCGCAGGTGGAGCAGGAGATGAGGAAGCATGTCAAGCGCGCAGCGATAGTCATGGCCATACGGCGGTTCAGGGAGACGCTCAGGAGCGGCTCTGTAGATGCGCTTCACGTGGATTTCAAGGAGAGCGACATCACCGTAAGATCAGGCATATTCGAGATAACTGTTGTAAAGGACAGAAATACTATAGAGCATATGCAGAAGCTATAC
Organism: Microcaldota archaeon; assembly: GCA_021804105.1. Lineage (GTDB taxonomy): Archaea > Micrarchaeota > Micrarchaeia > Micrarchaeales > CABMGC01 > JAKAVK01. The sequence continues at coordinate 388 of JAJZKP010000032.1, forward strand.
GACATGGTTGATGTGCAGAAAGGTGATCTTCTTACAATAACCCAGGGCCTTTATGAGATAACGATCCTTTCCAACTCGAAGTACAAGCCCGAGATCCAGAAGCTCTTCGCAAAAGATCAAACGCTCCGGGTTATCGACGGACTCTCATCTCTGATGGTAAAGGTTTCTATTGAAGCTGCCGACGCCGTGGGCCTGCTCTACATGCTTGTCAAGGCGCTGAGCTGGAATAACATAAACATAGTAGAGGTTGTCTCGACCCTTACAGAAGAAATCTTTATCATAAAAGAGGATGACACGGCAGTTGCATTCAATGCGGTCAAAGGCCTTGTTAAAGAGAGCAGGTAACTACTCCATATCTTTTTCATTCCATGTCTTTGCGTTTCCCTTCCTTCTTTTTGGAATGTAAGTATATTCGTGACCCCAGGGGTCCTTTGTCTTGACCTTGGTCGGCCTTACCTTCGTATACTTGGATAGCGAGAATTCGTCCTTGGCCGGTTCTTCAGTTAGCATAGGTCCCTGCCGCGTAGCATACTTTGGTTCCTTGTCTGCTTTCTCTATTGTTATGCAAGATACGGGGCATTCCTCCTGGCAGATCATGCAGCCTATGCACTTTGCAACCTGGATTGGATACTCGGTCATCGAGAGTTGCAGGGGTTCCTCTGACTTATCATCTTCAGGATTGGCATGCCTTGGCCTTGTAAAGTCAAGCGTGTTGACAGGGCACACATCCCCACATATTCCGCAGGATATGCAGATATTGTTCTTAAATGTAAATTGGAAAGGAACAGACTCACCCGGATTTCTGCTGGCCCTGCTGCGGTTGCTGCGGCGGCTGCACCTCCTTGACTACCGGCTGCGGCTTAGGCTCTATGAATCTGTTGAATATGCCTCCCTTAAAGGATGACAATATTGCAACCAGGCCCATCAGCATAAGCAATCCAAAGCATATGTAAAAACTGTATATTGATAGCGCTGGATTTGCCTGGGAATTAAATGTTGCATAGAAATATCCCCATATATTGCTTGTAGCGGTAGAGACTGTAGGCGGCAGCTTTGCTAGTTGTACTGCAGACTCGGTTACAAAGACAACTCCGACTATGTATAGCACTGACCCTATTACAACAGCTATGGTCACAATACTATTCCAGAATGCCTCCTCATCGGTATCCTTAATCAGCATGATAAGCAGTGCTAATGCAAAGAAGTCTATTGCAAGAGGTGCAAAGGGCACTGCTATTGGGAAATCCTGGTAGATGCCCGGCCAGAATAGCATAACGCCAAGGAATACAACAAGGAAGATGCTTGCATCGCGCAGGATTATGAAGATAAGCCACCACACATCGGCAGCGACTCTAAGCGTGAACTTCTTGAGTATCCTCAGGAAATAGGTCCTTGCGATCTGAATGGAGATGGCCAAGACAGTGAGCATCGTCAGCAATACTTCAATTGTATTCTCGGTATACGTGGCTGCTGTTGTAACTGCCTGGCTTGAGTTCAGTGCTTGGACAGTGACAACGGACTGCTGTAAAATTACGCTATCTGCCCCAAATAACATTCCTATACCCGAATATGTAAACAGCATAAAGGTTATTAAGTTATCACGGCAGGTGGCTTGATTCAGTTAAATATATCCTTTAGACCTTAACAACTCCGCATTGAGCAAGGCTGCCCCAGCAGCTCCCCTGACAAGGTTATGCCCGAGCACCGTGAACTTGTAATCAAGGACATTGCACTTCCTTAGCCTTCCAACACTGACAGCCATACCGTTTTCCAGGTTCGCATCCAATTTCGGCTGCGGCCTGTCATGTTCTGCATGGTAAATAATTGGGTGTTCAGGCGCAGTAGGAAGCTTAAGGCTCTTCAGCGGGCTGAAATCTTTCCATGCAGAGAGTATTTCACCCTCACTTGCCTCTTTTGATAGTGCTACACTTATTGCTTCAGTATGTCCATGCCTGACTGCAACCCTATTGCACTGCGCGCTTATTCTGAATTTTGCTTCGTCAACCCTCCCGTTTCTCGCTGTACCAAATATCTTTAATGGCTCTGATTCCATCTTTTCCTCTTCGTCTTTGATATACGGAAGCACATTGTCTATAATATCCATCGATGAAATACCAGGATATCCTGCGCCGCTGAGTGCCTGCATGGTTGTAACCGCCACTTTCTCCACTCCGAACATGTCAATAATGGGCTTCAATGCAATAGACATCTCGATTGTGGAGCAGTTAGGGTCCGTCACTAGGAATCCCTTCCATTTCCTTAGTTTCTGCTGTGTCTTTATCAAGCCAATATGATTCGAATTTATCTCTGGTATGAGGAGTGGCACATCAGCGTCCATCCTGTGGTTCTTTGCATTGCTAGAGACGCCGTAGCCTGCCCGTGCAAAATTCTCTTCTATCTCAGACGCGACGCTGGAATCAAGCGCGGAGAAGACGAACTTGCAGTCGAGCCTGGGCAGGCATTCCTTAAGTCTCAGCCTGCGTGCATATACTGGCATTTCAGTCGAGATATTCCATCTGCCATGCATTGCCTCTTCATAGCTCTTGCCGGCAGACCTTTCCGAAGCCGCAAGCTCCGTTACCTCGAACCACGGGTGGTTGTCGAGAAGCTGAACCAGCGTCTGCCCGACCATCCCAGTAGCACCTAAAATGCCTACGGGTATTTTTTTCATCTACGCACCAAAAAATTCCTTGTGAAGCGCCCTAATCGCATCCTTTGCATACTCCTCTCTTACTACAAAACTCTGGCTCATCCCAGAACCTTTGCATTCTATCATTTCTATGGGCATGTCCCCAACCGCTGCAAGCATCCTCTGCGCTATCCCAGGTATAGTTGCCACCGCCTTGCCAACTATCGAGACCTTCGTAAGCCCATGCACGACTTCCACCTCCCCAAGCCTTTTCAGTTCCTCTGCTGCCTCTGCGGCCTTGACGTTGCGCACGTCATTTAGCAGGATCATTACGTCTGCCTTCGACACAGATATGAGCTCTGGCGATATTCCATGTCTCTGCAGAGCTTCGGATACCGACCTGTAAGCTCCTTTTATGAAAATAAGCCTTGGATTATTGACTTTAATAATGCACATCCTTTCCTTATGGGTTATCGACGCCACTCTCCTCTCCTCCTTTATGTCCCTGGTTATCAAAGTGCCCCGTTGCTCCGGCTGCATCGTATTGAGTATCCTGACAGTTATATTGCCCTCCACTGCCGGTAATATGCCTTTGAGATGGAGTGTGGGCGGGCCAAGGAACTCAAGTTCCGATTCTTCATCATAAGATATGTTGCCCAGGTTCCGCGCGCCATCCACTATCCTTGGATCCGCGGTCATTATTCCATTAACATTGGTCCAGATCTGTATCTCGTCTGCCTTTACCGCTGCGCCTATTATCGATCCGGTGTAATCGCTGCCCCCCCCTGCCCAGGGTAGTTATGTTCCCTTTCCTATCCTTGCCTATGAAGCCCGTGACAACCGGAATGCAGTCCTTTCTGGAGAAGCTCTTGCGTATCCTTGTGTATGCTTCAGGAAGAACGTCTGCGAATCCGAAATTGGAATCTGTTATCATGCCTATGTCATAAGCATCGTAGGCCCTGGCGTTTATGCCCGCCTTCTGCATACACCCTGCGACTATGCGTGCCGAGAGGCGTTCCCCGAAAGAGACCATGCTGTCGAGCGTCTTGGGTGTAAGGTCTTCAACAACATGAATCCCGTTTACAAGCTCGCCAAGCTGCTTTATCTCTGCAGATATAATGGACGGGTCTAATCCCAGTTCCTTTATAGTATCATAATGCTTTCTAATCAGCGCATCAAGATTTCC
>JAJZKP010000016.1 GCA_021804105.1 Microcaldota archaeon
AGGTGCATCCCGACGATCCGGGAATGTTTGCGGAGAGCGTGCCTGATCCTGACGTTGAGAGAGTCAGTTGGTAGCAAGAACTAACGGTAATCGGTGTTGTAATTGCGCTTGGAACAGAGAACGTATCGGCCCACGTGTCCGTATAAATTACATTTACGGGGCTACCTGAATACTGGTTGCCTCCATAATCGTTTGAGTTGCCATTGAGCGGAAGCCATGCCACAAGATTCTGAAGGTCCTGCGGAACCCCTCCAATACCCTCTGCATACAGAGACTCGGCATCGTTTGCGGAGAGTGATACATTGTATATCTGAACGTTTGATATCATCCCAGAGAAGAAAGAATCAGGATTATTCGAGTCACCCCCACCGATTATCAGCGGCAAACCCGTTGCAGGAGCATAAGAACCACTCGTATCCGGAGCACTGGCCACTCCGTCAGTATAAATTATTGGGGTCAAGCCATTATATGTTATGATATAATTCTCCCACACATTAAGGTTTACATTCGCGAAGCCGCTATCAAATTCTGAGCCAGACTGAGTGAACATGGCCATATACGCTGCGGTTCCGGAACTTGAACCAAGGAAGATCCACCCCTGATTAGGGCTTGAATACTTATCCAGTGACAAAATGCGCGTATAGCTCGAAGGGTATGAAGTTGCATATACCCATAACGATATAGTGAATTGTGAACCGGTTTGGACATTGTTCGCAATTACGTAGCTGTTCTGTCCGTTGAATTTGGTTACGAATTTAGGCTGTTCTCCCGTGCACGTGCCTTCTAGGGCTATGAACTGGTTTGTATTAGGTCCGTTTGGCCTGTCTACGTAACACGCACCGGGCTGCAGCCTAGGAGCCTGTGCAAATCCGTTGAATACGCCTAGGAAATAAAGCGCCCCAAGCACCACTGCAAGCATGAGGATCGCCCAGCCATATGTCGATAAGTACTCCATTGCAGCTTGCAGTCTCATTGACCCACTATCTTGCATTTGATACCACACAATTATTTAACCTATATATATGTCCTTTCACGTTGTATTGAAATCAACAGCCGAAAGCGTCATGCTCTTCGTTTCGTATATCGGCAGCACAGCAGGAGAGGGAATATGCCCAAGTTTTACCTGGTATGAAGTACGCGCCTGCCACGTTCCGCTGTTTAATATGAGCGTGCCATGGTAATCCGAATAGCCGTTCTTGTGCACATGGCCCATATGCAATATGTCAGGTACTTCGTCGATGATCATTGCGTCGTGCTTGCTTGGTACGATGGGGTTGTCACCATAAATTGGCGAAAGGTGCCTTCTCTTGAGCACCTCGGTCATGGCTATCTCTGGTTTCGTATAGCTGCATCCTGGAATGCCCTGTATTATCGAGTCAAGCGACGTACCGTGATACCCCAATACTTTGAGCCCGTGCAGAGTCATCCAGCCCGGCCCTGACACGAAATGTATATTGCTTCTGTTGAACTTGCCTATCAGGTCCTCGCCGAGCGAAGGCTGCGGTTCAGCCCTTCTCACGGCATCATGGTTGCCTGGAAGCAGGAAGACGTGTATGTAATCCGGTATTGCCGACATGAAATCCAAGAAAACCTCGTACTGTTTGTGTATGTCCTTTATGGAAAGCTCCCTGTCCTGGTCGGGGTATATGCCTATCCCGTCTACAAGGTCTCCGCTTGCTACTATGTACTTTACCTTTGCGGCAAGGGACCTATTCTGCTCAACATCCCCATTGAGCCAGGATAGGAATCGCGTGAACTGTTTCTCCTGGAATAGCTTGCTGCCCACATGTATGTCAGACATGAATGCTATTGCAATATCCTCCTCTGTCTGCTTCCTTGCCCGGATTGGTATGTCAGGCCATAGGATCGTGTTAGCTATTATGAAAGGTCCAGATATCTTGCCGCGTATTGCTATAACCTCGTCGCTTACAATACGCTTCGATGACTCGAATATGCCTATCATGTCCCTGCCGCTCTCTTTGGACGGTTTTACGAAAAGAACCTTTGCAGATCCTGTCTCGTCCTCAAGCGTGAGGAGGATATGCCCGTTCTTGGTCACTATCTTGTCATATACCATCCCCACCACGCTTACTTCCCTCCCAGAGGTGTACTGCCTTACGTTGTCTATGCTGTTCAGCATGCTCCCCAGGCTTGTTCCGCGCACATTTCCGAACATGTCGCGCAGCTTTCCGAATCTATCGTTGAAATATGCAGTAAAATCCGAAACGCTCGATGAGGCTATGTCCACTTCAACGCTCCTTATCTTGTAATCCGCTTCTATGTCCTTCGCTGCGGGCCTGTAGTTTGTTGGCTGGACCACCTCCACTTGTATGGGTTTCTTTTCTTCGGGTTGCTTTTCCAGTATCTCTTGAAGCACTGCCTTATCCAGTACCCTGGCTCCCTGTGCCTTCTCAAAGTGGGATATTACCTGGCCTGCAAGCGCCTCAAGGTCTGCGCCTTCGAGGTCGGTATCAGCTATGTCCGAGCTTACCATGACCTTTCCATTAAGCCTTCCTGCAAGGTCCTGAACAAGTTTAGCACTAGGCATTACCTCCTCCAATTGCTCTTCCAGGAAGCAGCCATAAAGGCATATATCCTGAGAGCCGATGATATATTGCTCGGAATATATATATTAATCTGTCAAGTGCTTTCTCTGTGCACCATAAACAGCGTGCACTGCAACAGGCAGTGACTATGCGAGTTTGTGCTTTGGGGCAAACCGGAACCAAGAGTTGACTGCGCACGCAGTTGGGTTTCACTCCTTTACAGATTCGAGCAGGCTGAGTATGTTCCAGATGACAGTCCTTGCATAAGGGGGCAGGTTTATGTCATTGCTTATCTCGTCTATCTTATAAGTGGCAGCTGATGACCTAACGGAATAACCTGTATTGTCATTGAGCGCCTTCTTAGCTTCTTCCAGCGCATTCTTAACGTTCCTAGGAACGCTGTTGTCGCTCAGCAGTATGTCTATCTGCTGTTTTACCTGATTAAGTGTATCGTCAAATTTTTTATCGTCTCCCATGGCAATCACATATCCGAGCAAAGCTCGGCCAACAACCTTTTTTCAATACTTTTATTCTATGCAGTGCACCTTTTTATATACTCCCTTCTATCATCTGGTTAGCCACTACGATTGCCAGTTTTCCTGAAGGAAAGCACAAGGAGTATAAATGCAATCACCTGCATCACAATGACATACTCTATAATTGAGCCAATCGAATAGAAAAGGTAACCTACCGCGATACCTGATACAAGGAATCCGAATCCATAGAATGCATTGAAAATACCGAACGCGGAGCCGCGTTTTTCCGGAGATATCATAGTGCCAACCACTGCGCGCATCACTGTATCTTGCACACCTATGACTGCACCATAAAAGAGGGCCGCAGCAGCAAAAAGGAGCAGCCCTCCGCCTGCCAAGAAAATAGGAATGAATATGGAAAGCGCCAGACCTGCGTAGACCAAGTTCCTTCCGATCCTGTCATAGAGCAGCCCAAAGATGAATCCGAAGAAGCCCTCTCCGGCCATCGCCACAAGAAAGATGAGCGGGATCACATACGCTGTTATTCCGGAGTCATTCGCGCCGTAAAGAACGAAAGCAGCCTGGTACACGCCTGCCGCGCTTACTGCTATTGCAATCGAATAAAGCATGAATCTTCCAGACGACATCGGTTTCATTGGCACATTCTTCTTTCTTGCGAGCTTCTCCTTGCCGTAGTACCTGTATGCCAGAAAGAGCACGATTATTGCTATGATTGCAGGTATCAGTAGAAACGAGAATGCGGTCTGATATGTCATCCTGTAGAAGAGGATCAGTGCCATGGAAAGCGGGCCTATTATGGCTCCAGTCTGATCAAGGCCTTCCTCAATTGCAAATGCCCTGCCCACCTTGCCCTTTGAAGCAGCATTTGAGATTACATAATCCCTTGGCGGAACGCGTATGCCGCGTCCGAATCTCTCAAGGAATATCAATATGGCAGCGATAATATAGTTACCTGCAAGCGCCAGGAGAGGCACTGCAAACAGGTTTATTGCATAGCCTACGAACATTATCTGCCAATAATTCCTGTGCTTGTCCGCGAACCTTCCGCTTACAAGCCTTATTGCATAACCGGCAAACTCGCTGACGCCAAGTACTATGCCTAGAAGAAGCGCTGAGCCTCCTAGGGTTGCAAAATACTGTGGTATTATGCTTCTTGCCCCTTCATACGTGAAGTCGCCAAACAGGCTTACGAATCCTATTATGACTATCAGCAGCGTCCCTTTCTCTATCTTTCTATCCAATTTCATCCCGCGTCACGCATTTGAATGTCCCGGGCCCGGCGGGATTTGAACCCGCGACCATCACCTTAGAAGGGTGCTGCTCTATCCAAGCTGAGCTACGGGCCCGTCTGGGGCTATATGTGGAAAAATACCTTGGCATTCTCGGAGAGTGCTTCCGCCACGTCACCGAATTCAAGCTTCTTTATTGATGATATGGCTTCTACTACTTCCCTTATGTCCGAAGGCGTCTTTCCTGCTACCGGAGCGTCTGTCTCTGCTACCATACTACTTAAGTCTATCTCGTTTATGATTCTTTTCATGCGGCTTGAATAACGTGGCGGTATCGATATCATATGCCCCTTGCCCGCAAGGTACCTTGCCTGCTCCACGTCGCCTTCAAAGAAGTGGAACATTGCCTTCTCTGGCTTATGTTCGTCAGTTACCTTGATCACGTCGGCCATCCTGCCGCGCGAATGTATGACAACTGGAACTCCAAGCTCGTTGGCAATGCGTATCTGCCTTATGAATGCGCTTTTCTGCACTTCAGGCGGATTCTTCTCCTCAACATGGGAATCAAGACCAATCTCCCCTATTCCTACGAGCCTGGGATTGCTCTTTATCATGGCCACATAACTGTCTATATACTCGGATTCTGCGCCTGAAGACGCTGGGTCTATCCCGACGACACCGAAAACGCTCAGTATCTTAACAATCTTCGATGTAGCTTCATTTCCCTTGGCGCTTCCGCCAGAAGTTATTATCGTCCTGACTCCATGCGAAAATGCATCATTCACTACTGCAGCTGCATTCTGGAACAGGTCAAGATGGCAATGCGTGTCTGTAAGCGGCGGAACCTCCTGCACGTACTTGATTTTCTCTATAGACTGCAGTGCCTGTGCCACTAAATCCTCCCATATCTGACAAGAATAATGTCTAACTAAAGGATTTTATACGTTATTTTTGATTCGGCAAAAACAGTTAGATGAATCCAAATCTCTTCTTGCCCTCCTCCTCCGAGCTCCTGAACTTCTCAATAAGCTCCTTCTGCTGCTGTGTGATGGATTTGGGTATGTCTATGCTTACAGTGATAATCTCATCCCCAATCCCTCCCCCTCGGAGCCTCTTTATACCTGCGCCTTTCAACACTATCCGCTTGCCCTGCTGCGTGCCCTGATCTATAGTCAATTCCCTATGCCCATCAAGGGTTGGCACTACTATTCTGCCGCCCAGCACTGCAGTGTAAAACGGCACTCTGGCTTCCGCGCGTATGTCATCGCCTTCCCTAGTAAATACGTCGTGCTTCAGTTCGTGCACCTCCACGTACAAGTCCCCATTTCCCTCAGCGCCGTAGTCCCCCATGCCCTCAAGCCTGAGACGCATTCCCTCTGTCACACCTGCAGGAATTGACACACTGATCTTGTCCGTTGATACTACGCCACCCTTGCCGTTGCATACCTTGCATTTCTTATCGTAAATCCTACCTTTTCCCCCGCACCTCCCGCATGTGGTTACTGTCTGCATCCTCCCGAAGAATGTGCTGCTTGTAGTAACTACCTGGCCTTTTCCACTGCAATCCGGGCATCTGACAGCCTTGGATCCCGGCTCGGCTCCAGTGCCCTTGCAGTTATCGCATCTCTTAACATGCCTTATTGTAATATCCTGTTGCGTACCTTTCGCTATCTGTTCAAGAGTCAGGTCCATTTTATACAATATGCTCTGGCCCACATCCCTCCTCCGGGAGGGCCCCTGACCAAAAAAACTGCCGAATATGTCATTCGGACCCATCCCCCCTATTCCTCCGAAATTGACTCCCATGTCCCTAAAGATCTGATCGAAATCGAAGTTCCTGAATATTTCCTCCTGGCTATAATGCTGTCCAAATGCTGCTGGCCCGTATGCGTCATACTGCTTCCTCTTATCAGGGTCGCCCAGGACGGCATAGGCCTCGTTCACCTCCTTGAAGCGTTCCGATGCCTCTTTGCTTGGATTCCTGTCTGGGTGCAACTGCAAAGCAAGGCTCCTATACGCCTTCTTTATCTCATCGGAGCTAGCGTCCTTCGGAACTCCCAGAATCTCGTAATAGTCTTTTGGCATGGAAATTACTTCTCTACCTTGAAGTTGGCATCAACCGTATCGCCATCCCCTCCCGCTCCTGGTTCCGGCCCTTGGCCTGGCTGGCCCGACTCCGGTCCCGATCCTCCGCCCTCAGGCCCCTGACCCTGCCCATACATGCCCTTGCCTATCTCCTGGAGCATGTCCCTCAATTCATCCATCTTTGCCTTCATCCCGTCGTAGTCTTCCTTCTCGATTACCTCCTGAAGGGAAGCCCTAGCCTTCTCAATCCTGTCAGCCAGCTCTTTAGGTACTTTATCCTTGAACTGCTTCACTGTGTGCTCAGTTGTGTAGATCATAGCCTCGGCGTCGTTCCTGACCTTGACCTTCTCCAGTTCCTTCTTGTCTGCCTCCGCAAACTCTTCTGCTTCCTTGACTTTCTTCTCAATGTCATCCCTGCTCATCTTGTTGGGCGCAACCACCTGCATGCTCTGCTCCTTCCCAGTTGCCTTGTCCTTGGCGCTTACGTGCAGTATCCCATTTGCATCGATATCGAAGGTAACTTCTATTTGGGGAACACCCCTCGGCGCTGGCGGTATGCCCTGGAGCTGGAACCTTCCTAGCGCCACATTGTCCTTGGCCATTGGCCTCTCGCCCTGCAATATGTTTATATCTACCGCGGGCTGGTTATCGTCAGCAGTGCTGAATGTTTGCGTCTTCTTGATAGGTATGGTGGTATTCTTCTCTATTATTTTTGTCATTACTCCTCCAAGCGTCTCAAGGCCAAGCGAGAGGGGAGTTACGTCCAGGAGGACTATGTCCTTTACCTCTCCGGTAAGCACTCCTGCCTGTATTGCTGCACCGAAAGCTACAGCTTCCATCGGGTCTACGCCGCGCTCTATCTTCTTCCCCAGGAACTGCTCCACATATCTCTGAACTATCGGCATTCTTGTAGGACCTCCTACAAGTATTACCTTGTCTATGTCCTTTGGCTCCAGCTTCGCATCCTTGAGCGCCTGTATAACAGGCTTTGTTGTCTTTTCGACTATGGGCTGTACTATATCCTCAAGCTTTGCCCTTGTGAATGAGTATGTGAAATGCACCGGGCTGTTGTTGGGCCCCATGGTGAGGAAAGGCAGGTTTATCTCGCTTGTGAGGGTTGTCGAAAGCTCTATTTTAGCCCTCTCCCCAGCCTCCTTAAGCCTCTGCACCGCCTGCTTGTCGTTTGAGATATCCACCCCTGCCTGTTTCTTGATCTCACCAAGCAGGAAAGTCACTATGGCATTATCCATATCTGTGCCACCAAGCTGCGTATCGCCGTTCGTGGACCTGACCTCGAAGACACCATTCCCGAATTCCATTATAGTTACATCAAGCGTGCCTCCGCCGAAGTCGTAAACCAGTATTTTCATGTCCTTGCCAAGCTTGTCGACCCCATATGCCAGTGACGCTGCTGTAGGTTCATTGACGAGCCTTACCACTTCCAAACCCGCGATCTCTCCCGCATCCTTGGTAGCCTGCCTCTGGTTATCATTGAAATATGCAGGCACCGTGATCACTGCCTTCTTCACTTCCTCTCCGAGGAATGCCTCTGCATCCTTCTTTATCTTCTGCAAAAGTATTGCTGATAGCTCCTGTGGCGTATAATCCTTGCCGAATATCCTGTACTTGAAGTCAGTGCCCATCTTTCTCTTGAATGCGTTTACCGTGCCGTCGGTATTCGCCACCGCCTGCCTCTTTGCCGGCTCTCCAACCAATCTTTGGCCATCCTTTGTAAATGCCACATAGCTGGGGAAAGACTTCCCATAAAGCGATGTGCCTTCTGCGCTCGGGATAAGCACCGGCCTCCCGCCTTCAAGTACCGCAGCAGCGCTATTTGATGTTCCCAGATCAATTCCTATTATCTTTGTCATATTACCACTTATTTTGTTTCTCCAGTGTTTTCTTCTTTGTTCTTTTCCTCCACACTGCCATTCGATACGATGACAGATGCAGGCCGTAGCATGATGCCGTTTAATGTGTATCCTTTCCGCACAACTTCTAGTATAGTTCCCTCATTTTCTTTGCTTGCCTTGGCAAGCATTATCTCATGTTTATAAGGATCAAATTTGCCATCTACCTCTATCTCTTTGAGCCCCAGGCTTTTCAGCGCATTCACAAGATTGGAGTAAACGAGCTTTATGCCTCTATCCTTGCCATCGCTATTCATTGCAGCCATCGCCAATTCCAATTCATCCAGGCTCGGCAATATCCTTGATATTGCCTCTGCTTTCCCTACATTCTTAGACCCTTCTATCTCCTTTGCAACCCTTTTCTTGTAATTGTCAAATTCTGCTGCGAGCCTGACCAGCCTCTCCCTGACTGCATCTGCAGTCTCTTGACCCTCATTTGGATTGCCTTGTTCCTCTGTCTGCTCATCCTTGCTCTCCTGAGCAGCATCTTTCCTGACTTCATCAGCGCCTTCTTCTTTCTTTTCTTCTGCCATGAGTATCTTCCTCAAGTATCTCATCCAGTTTCTCCGCCATGGCCATCATGCGCTGGAATTCGCGCATCATGTCAGCCTGAAGCTCCTCAAGGGTGCTCTCCATGTCCTCTGATCTCAGGTAATACTTCCTTCCTTTCCTGACCACAAGGCCGGAATAGATGAATCTGTTAAGATGGTATATCACTGTGGTGCGTGGTGCTTCTAGCTTGCTGTTTAGTTCCTTGCTTGTAACTCCGTCGCCTTTCCTGCTTCCGTTTATTATTTCCTTGAGCATGAAGGGCTCAAGACCCTTCTTCTCATCCGAGAGGTCAAAAGCCTGCAGGAACCACGACACGAGTGTATCAGCATCTTCCTTCTGCGGCCTGCCAACCGGCTTTATTACCAACTTCTCTTCGGTTGCCATGGTATGTATTTAACAATACAGCATTTAGATATATAAATATTTGTATTATTTCAACAAATCATTGTAAAGAACTACATTATATTGTCTATTTACCATGTTTCCTAATAATACACCCGGCAATACTGCGGCATGATCGTGCGGCAAATGACTATTATGGCCGATAGTATAAATACTTTCGATCAAACATGTTGTTGAGGACTTGTGAACAGCATACTAGACATACTCTCGCCATTCAATGTATTCGCCGAGAAGGAATTCCCTCCGGGTTCCATCTGGCCCAACCTTAGCGAGCCGCTGCGCCTCGAAGACCTTAAAGGCAATGTGGTTATACTTGATTTCTGGACATATTGCTGCATAAACTGCATGCACATGCTGCACGAACTTGAGGAAGTGGAGAAAAAGTACAGAGATTCGCCGGTCATAGTCATCGGAGTGCACTCGGCAAAATTTGCAAACGAGAAGGATAAGCGAAACATCGAGAACGCCATAGCACGGTATGACATAAGGCACCCAGTGGTGATGGACAACGACATGAAGATATGGAGGGCTTATGGTTCACAAGGATGGCCTACCATAATGATAATAGATCCTGCCGGCAAGATCGTGTATCGCCAGTCTGGTGAGGGGCAGGTTACCAGCATTGAGCAGACGGTTGACAGGCTTCTCGAAGACGCCAAGAAAAACAATACCCTGAAGCCGCGCGTGCACATGAAATTGGTCGGGCAGAAGGAGCACGGATCCATACTATCGTATCCTGGAAAGCTAGCATTATCTCCAGACGGTTCAAGGCTGGCGGTGAGTGATTCAGGCAACAACCGTATACTGATAATAGACCTTAAGAACAATGTAATAACAACGGCCATAGGTGGCACCAAGCATGGTTTTGCTGACGGTAATTTTGCCAAAGCGCTCTTTTACAGGCCGCAGGGAGTGGCATGGCCTAAAAATGATATTATCTATGTTGCAGATACAGACAACCATTCGATAAGGCAGATAGACCTGGATGGAGAACGTGTTTCTACCATAGCAGGCACAGGACACGAATCCAATTGGCTAGCCCTGGGCGGGGATGCATTGAAAATCGCACTCAATTCCCCGTGGGACATTGCATACAGCGGAGGCACGCTGTACATTGCTATGGCAGGCACGCACCAGATCTGGAAATACAACATAGACAAGAAGGACATACGCCCGTTTGCTGGTAGTGGCTACGAGGGCATAGAAGACGGGAAGGGGATGGGATCCCTTCTGGCACAGCCTAGTGGGCTCTACATCAATGGCGATTATATCTACTTTGTCGACAGCGAAGCTTCTGCTATCAGAAGGGCAAGCATCTCAACACAAAGGGTAGAAACCTTAGTAGGTACTGGCCTATTCGACTTTGGCTATAGGGATGGCAGGTTCGGGCAGGCGCTATTCCAGCACCCGCTTGGCATCTGCACAGATGATTCTGATGTATATGTTGCAGACACTTATAATGGCATGATAAGGGCGCTTGACCTAAAGAAAGGCGAAGTCAGTATAGTTGTCGGAGGCAAGGACCATTACGGCATGTGCAGGTTCGATGACCCAAAATGTGATGTGCTGGGCCTTTACGAGCCCGGCGATGTCAAGATTGGCAATAGAAAATTGTATATTGCCGATACCAACAATCATCTTATCAGGGCATTCGACTTCAAGGAGAAGGTGCTAACGACCCTGGAATTGTCAGAAGGGCGAAAGATATGATAAAAGGAATACCGAATGCTATTGACGGAAGGCTTGTGACATTCCTTGCTACCGACAGGCTTATACTAAACGGGTTTCTGGTGGGGAAGAGAAGTTTTCGGTCATGCATAGTCTACGTGCATGGGATGACCGGAAATTTCTACGGCGGCCTTCTCCCAAAGACGCTTGCCGAGCGTGCACTCAAATACCGTTACTCCACGTTTATAGTCAATACGCGGGGCCACGATGTCTTGAGTAGCGGCAGGTTCGCCAATCGCGCAACGAAGCGCGTTCCTATAGGCACAATGGTGGAAAAATTCGAAGACAGCATAAAGGATCTAGACGGTGCACTTGGATACCTTAAAAGCATTGGATATACAAGGTTCTTTCTTGTAGGTCATAGTACCGGCTGCCAGAAAATACTATATTACCAATACATGCGCAAACGCAGGGATGTTAAGGCACTGGCACTCCTTGCTCCTGATGACGACTATAACCTGAATAAGAAAAACTTGGGAAACAAATGGAAAGCTACGGTGTCCCGGGCCAGGGCACTGTCAAGGACAAAGAAAGGCAGGAAATACAACTCCGGAATACCCTTTTCCCCGTCCCGTTTCATGTCTATCGCAGATCTGAAGAGAATTGAAGCAAGGCTATTCAACTACGAAGGCAGTCTTGTAGAATTTACCAGCGTGCATACTCCTATGTATGTTGTTTTCGGGACAAAAGATGAAAGTGCTGTAAGACCAGTAAAGGAATATGTCGCAATGCTCTGGGAAAAGACCTCATCAAGCAACTATGGGTCGCTGATAATAAGGAACGCACGCCATTCCTTCAGCGGATACGAGAGAATAGTCTCCGACTCTGTAATCAAGTGGATCTCCAGCATCTAGGCCGACTTGCTATTCCTCCTTCTTCCAAGGAAGGCCGCTGCAAGTATCACAATAATGATTATTGCTGCAATAAGGACGTATAGCCCGACAGAGGATCCTGAAGAGGAGCCCTGCTGCTGCCCAGATGCTTGGCCAGGCGCACTAGAGCTATTTGTAGGTGCTGATTGTAACACTATTATCGTAAGCACGGCATTGTTTGTACTTGGGTCGTCACCTGTTGCACTGAGCGTTGCTGTATACGTGCCTGGCTTTGCGAACTGGGTTAGTTGTACTGATAGAACCCCACCGAAAGGCGGATCGCCGGTATTGACGCTGGGGCTGAGATCGATGCCCATCTGCTGCAATGCGCTCTGGTTGTCTACGACCAGAGTTGTACCCCACGTTTTTCCACTCGACAGGTTTACAGTATAGCCTACAGTCGCGGCGCCTCCCAGTGCAACAGTAACGCTGCTGCTATTAAGCAATATTGTAGATGTGCCATAGCCGCCTGCGGCATATGCTGTAGTAGTAAGCAGCATGGCTATTATTGTAGCGAGTAATCCAAATCTAATGGCACCAGTCATCCAAACTACCCATTAGATGTATGCTATATTATAAATGTAATCGATCAGACTAGAAGGCCCTGGACCCTAGCCTGACAGCAATGCAATAAGCTATAAAGCAGCCTACTGGCTAGTTACTCGCCCTGGACCGCAAGCCTTCTCAGCGACTTCATAGAAATACTTGGGAATGCCCTTCTAAAGGCTATCGCATTGGTCCTTGCCTGGCTTATCATTGCCGGAGTACCAACACCACCAACTACCATTGCCCATGCAACCACGTTTCCATGCGATACATCGATATGTACTCCCATTGCCGTTCCTACTGCTCCAGCAATGCCTACTCCAGCCGCGAGTACCGCGCCTCTCCTAGCTCCTATGATATCCCTGGCAGCGCTTTCCGGGCCTATAGCTACAAACCTATCCTGAGCATGCCTTATATATCGTTCTCTGAAGGTCATCGAATTCACGCTATTCTATATCATTTTCCTGATATATAAAAGACTATGAAAATGCACAAATTCTGGGTCGTTTTTGATTAAACTGCGCCATGGCCGGCCTGACGACTGACCTATGTTCTGCCCCTGCTTTATATTTAAGATCGCCCATATGTATCAAACGAATGAGTTAGTGCAGCATAGAAAACCCCCTGCTCAATACTTGACACTTATGAAAGATCCTTGTCTTCAGATCCTGTGATCAGAAGAGTGTCCATGGCCTTGATAGCTACTTACCTGCAAGCCCAATGAATGCGTATTACAAGAGTAAAACCTTCAAAAAACCTATTCTTCTGGTAACCAATTTATACTTGCACAGATATGAATTATTGATTTAATGAGCAAAATGCTAGAAACCAAGAACAAGATTCTAGCCCTTCTAAAAAGACGGCAGATGACAATAAGCGAGCTGAGCAGGGAGCTTAAACTCTCCACTGCAACAGTAAGTCAGCACATGGACGAGCTGCAGCGGATGGGATCAATAGAGCGTGTGGACAACCAGCACTTCAAGAAATTGAAGTATTACCGCATAACCGAGCATACAAGCGAGACAAGACAGCAGGTCGTTTCCATGTCAAGGTACCTTGCCGGTGTGGCTGTAGTTATCGTAGTCCTTGCATTCATGCTTGCCGTGTACACTCCCGGGCTGTCTAAGCGCAGTCAGAATTTACCTGAAACGACAATAGCTCCAAATTCCAGTGCTGTACCAGCAACAACAAGTGCCGCTTCAACACCTCCTCCTGTAGCGGTGCAGTCGCTAGCATGCCCTATGATTGCATATACGCTAAACGGGAGCATAACCGGGCACACAGGCGCCGATTTGTATAACGTCAGCTACAACAACGGTACAGTAGCCGATTATGTGATCGGGGCTGGCTCTAATGCTACGCTGAATGTTACTGAGCTTGTTGCAAATGTGCTTAACCATAACTCAAGCATAAATTACAATAGGCAGCATTCAATGATACTATTCCGCGAAGGCCAAGGGTTCAATGAGTCGCATCCTGGCATCAGCATGAGCATAACCCCTGCCACGTACAATGCAGTTGATAACGAGACACTGCATGCCACGGCAATACTCTCTGCGAATGCCACTGCCAATGGCACATATTGGCTGTACATTGATGGACCATGCGGAGGAGGGGTAAGGCCAGTGCTAATAACTATAGGGAGCAAGCCATACGACGGCACTGTTATCATGCCTTCAGGCACATTCATATGACCCAGCACGGTGTATCGTGCAAGGCGCATTTGCACGGTCAGAGGCTGTGCTGCCTATGCTTTTCTAGAAAGGGCCTTTAGTAAGTCTTCCATTGATTTAATTGCTTCTTCCTGGAGGCTATCAAAAGATCTCATGTTGCGTATGCTACTCTTCCCTGAATC
>JAJZKP010000005.1 GCA_021804105.1 Microcaldota archaeon
TTTTCAGGAGCGGAAAGGACGATGCAACAGTATATAGCATTGGCAAGAGTGTTTATGACCGGTTCCTTATGAGGAAAAGACCGCAGGGGATGGGGAGTATAGCGCAGCAGGACATAGATGAACACCGCACAAGCCTGCTCAGAGTCAGGGGCAACGTTGATGACGAGAATATAAAGAAGCTGGAGAAGGAAGGTTACATAGTACTGCAGACTGAGAGCGAGGCTGCTGCGGTATCAGCCGCTCTTGAAGAGAGCATAAGGCATGGCCAGGTCTTCGGTACGCGCGCATTCAACAAAAAGTTCTACATAATGCTACGGTCCTTCTTGGAGGGATATTCATCGCAGATAATCAAGGAGCTAAGGTCAGGGGACAAGAGGGTCTCAGAAATAGCCGACAAGGTGAGGATGGATGAGAATGGGGTAAGGGCGGTGCTGTATTATATGGCTGAAATAGGCGATGTCAGCGAGAAGAAACGCGATCTTTTCACGCTCACATGATCAGACGAAGTGATCCAGTATTATTATAACTATGGAAAATGCCGCTACCGCAATCAACACCAACTTCGCGCTCAGCTTAGGACCACGCTCAGGCGCATCATAAAAGCTTAATATTCCTGCCTGCTGTTGGGGCGTGTTTAATGTTGCCATACGATCACTGACGTAATTAATAGTTATTTACAGAAAACCTATTTAAAGTGTGCCTTAGATTCTTTGTTTGGGGAGAAAATGCAAAGGGCGGGAACGGACATGCGATATGCATTAGACAGATCTATCCAGCAATCCTTTCGTATGCAGGAGGTAGCGCCACAGCAAGGAGACCTCTTAAGGCTTGCGGCAACACTCGGGCCTGTAAGCGGGATAGCTATGGTGATGGCTGCGGCAAAACTCAAGCGCGGATTTTCATGGAAGAGAGACACGCTGAGCTCCCTGATGAATGCAGACAGGAAGGAGTTGGGTTACATGTTTCAGGCAGGCACCGTTGAGTCAGGACTTGCAACGCTCTTGCTCGCAAACTTACTCAGGAAAGACCATAAAGGATGCCTGGTAGCTTTGGTTGGAGAAGGCACGCTGATTACAGCTGCCATAGGGCTTGTTGGAACCGGGATTACTAATGGACCAAGGGAAAAGCAGCATGGGAAGTTCGCAACTACATTCTTCGTAAGCGGCCCTCTTGCACTGGTCATAGAAGGCATTGATATGATGATGCATGGGTCCAGGGCGTGGGGGGCTGCCACTGCAGGCGTGGGGCTTGCTGCCGGGGCAGTTGCAATAGCAGGTCTTGATGGACACAGGCTTCCTGCGAGGGCCGAGGCGGTGCATGCAGCATTGGTAGGGATAGGCGGAGTCATGGCAGGGACTGCTCGGTTTATGCCTATTAGCGGACAGTTACCTTGATCACATAGCGCCTTCCGCATCGTTGGCGTTGTATAGCCTGTGCACATCGCGTGCCAGGCTAACCAGCACGGACGGTTTGATGGAATGACCCATGTGCGTTGCCCCAGTTTCTACTACCAGCATAGCATCAGGCCTTACTGCAGAGGACCTTGCAACTATGCCTCCTCTTCCCCTATATGCTATTATAGGAATCTTTGCAGGCTCGGAAAGCCTCCTCACAGCAATTAGCTCTTCGTGCATGCATGACAATATTCCGGAACCTACGGCTTTTGATGCGTTAAGCATGGCCAATGGTTCGTATGCGTGTGTATTCCCGGCTGCTGCCTGCTGCGCTTTGTGCATGCCCAGAGCCATCCCGTTAGCCAGCCTGAGCGATATGCCCATCATAGCCACCTCCTCAGCAAACGCAAATTCAGGATTTATTGGGGAATCTAGGGTTATCAGGCCTTTGAACCACCTGGGATTGCCTTGAGAGAGCAAGAAAAGCTGTGTGCCGCCCAGGCTGCGTCCTATCGCCACTACAGGGCCTCCATTCGCATTGACTATGCCATTCATATCCATGCTTACTTGATTGAGCGTGTGCACAATCGAGTAGCCATTCCATTTCGGCCCTACAAAGTCCGGAGACCAGCCTATGCGCATAAGCCATTCTCCAAGGACTTCTATTTGCGGCATGTTCCGTGTCTCGCAGAATCCTTGGAGAAGTACCACCTTCCTCCCGTCACCATAAGGCATGCCTTTGCCTTTCTTCCATGTCTCTGTCTTCTTGAACTCGCTGAATTCCTTCATCTCAAGGCACATTGCCAGCTCCTTGTATATTATAGGCCTCTCCTCTAACAGGAATGCCTCGGCAAGTCGAATAGCAGTAGTTATATCGTCGATAACGGGATTCCGTGCTGCCGATGCAAGCTTTTTTGCCAATAGGGACAGGGCATTGCCGCCGCGGTTTCCGATTTGCATCATCTGGCCACCTGCGTCACATACGGAAAAGCGCTGGGCAAGGTATTTAAGGTTTCTCTGGAAAGAGCTACCTTAGGCATGGCAACATATCCTTTGGCCTAGTGGTAAGATGCGCAATCCCGAATTTTCTAGAATGAGGCTGCCTGAGGAAGTATCAGCTTCAATAATTAAGGTGGATAGGAGGATAGCGGGACTGGGCCTTCCGGTCTTCAAGAGCAAGGAGTTGTTTGCTCCGGCAGTGCATCTTCTGCGCAACAGAGGCAAGCTGATGCGGCCTTCGCTCGTCCTGCTGGGCGCGCATGTCACTGGGCAGGATACGCAAATGTTCGTGGACCTTGCAGTCTCAGCTGAATTGCTGCACATATCTTCGTTGATACATGATGACATAATAGATAGGGACACCATGCGCAGGGGTGTCAAGGCGGTGCACATAAGATACGGCAATGAAGCGGCCATACTTGCAGGTGACGCGCTGATATCAAAATCAATAAGCAACTCGGCAAAGTACGGCAGGGAGGTTATTGAGAGTATATCAGAATCTGCAATGGACATGTGCGCAGGCGAGGCACTGGATTATTCATTCCAGAAGGGAAAGAAGGTGCCTAAGCAGTCAGAATATCAGCGCATTGCAGAACTTAAGAGCGCTTCGCTCATAGCAACATGCTGCAACATCGCAGCCGTATACAAGAAGGACAAGCTTGCAGGAAGGCTACATGCATTCGGAAGGAACATGGGGATAGCCTTCCAGATGCGGGATGATATACTTGACAGCATAGAAGGCACGGGGAAGAAGTCGGCTTTCCGGCCAAACATAATAACAACACTAATGGAGCACTTGTCGATCTCTGGCAAGGAAGCAGTAGATCGGGCCGTTGAACTTCACAACAGGCACATAGATATTGCCATAAAGGAACTTGGAAGCTCGGAGTCCACAGATCTTCTTGCAGTCTATGCGGACACAATCAGGGTAAAATGACTTATTTTGTGCCGGTTATCAGGAAGCCGACGCCCATGGCAAGCTCTCTTGTTTTGACACCCCTGAAGCCCTCGTCTTTCAGCATGCGCACTGCGCTCTTCTTGTCGAAGCGGGTTATGCTGTAGAGCAGCCATTTGTACGCGTCTATGCCCATAATGTATCCGAGGGGCCGCATCAGCACGCCGAAATAGAACTGAAATACTGCCCTAAGCACAGGGTCATCAGGGTTGCCCATTTCCAATATGACGAACTTACCATTCTTCCTTAGCACGCGGTGCAGTTCCTTGAAAAAGACCCTTAGGTCATCGAAGTTTCTTAGTGCAAATGCGCAGGTGGCAACATCATAAGATGAGTCTGCAAGGCCCATGGAAAGAGCATCGCCTTGGAGCAACGAAATGTTTCCAAGGTTTTTCCTTGCTACCTTCTTCCTGCCGGTTTTCAGCATCTCGTTGTTGAAGTCTATGCCTGTGATCTCGACCCTCCTCCCATTCCGCATCGCTTCTTCTGCAAGCATTATTGCAACGTCTGCTGTGCCGGTAGCCACGTCTAGTATATTGAATGACCTCTTGTTAAGCATCGCTTCCTTCACAGCCTCCTTTCTCCAACTTATGTCTATTCCAAGACTGTATATATGGTTCGCGCTGTCATACTTGCCATGGTATTCCGAGAAGAGTTTTCGGATGCGTTCGCTCATTGTCTAACCTATAATCTGGTAACCGTACAGATTTAAAAACATGTATATGAATTTGTTTAACCGAGAAGGTTTTAAGATGATATTGGTAGACGACATAAAGAAAGGGGTAAGTGCAATATTGCATCCAAACAAGAGTACTGGGACTACAATGAGCATCGGAGCGGCTGCAGTTATGTATTACAAGTTTGCTTTCCTGCCACTCCTTGTACTCCCAATAGTGATAGAATTGCTGCTAGGCGGATTCCTAGGCGCAATATCTATATCGATCATTTTGGTTCAGTATATATTTTATCCTATAGGACTTCTCATAGGCGCCGGAATATTGTTCTTCATAGGCAAGTATCTCTTTCGCTGGTTCAAGGGCACATTCAGTGGGGCCTTCACGGCAACGGTATATGGTGCATTCCCCAGCCTGCTGTTTGCCTGGATTTCCTATATCATGTTATATGCGAGTTTACACGTAGGCGAGGTTATAGGCATTATAATAGACGTAATAGACTTATGGTCGCTTTATGTTATTGTAGTGGCATTCTCACGTCAGCAGAAGTGCACGAAGCTCCAGTCTTTGATAGTTGCTCTAGTGCCAGTAATAATAGTTGCAATAATAGCTTTCTTGGTCCTGGGATCAGTCGCGCTGTCTTCCACAGGTCTCTGAGAGCCGAGGTAAGATTATGATATCTGTAGACGAAGCCAAGTGGACTTGGGGAATGATGTTCGACCCGGGCAAGTTCACTAAGAAACGAATGAGCATTGGCGACGCGCTTGGCTTCTATTACAGGCTGGTCATAGTACCACTGATAATATCATTGATACTTGGAGCTTTGGTGGGAGTCGCTGCTTCGGCTCTGCTATCCCACTTTGTGGGCATCCTGGGCTTCTTAGGCGGTTTGGGTACCGCAGCAATAGCCATAGGGGTAGTAGCCATGCTGCTTCTTGTAGTTATACCAATAGGCATGTTCATTTCAGCAGCAGTGCTTCACTTCTTTGGTAAATACGTATTCAGGCAATTCAAATCGGATTACCAAGCGACATTCGCAGCGGTAGTCTATGGCGAGGCACCCTTGGTGCTCTTCTTCTGGATTACAATCATACCTGTCATAGGCCTTCTATACATAGTCATCGATATATGGGGCTTTATTGTTGAGGTATTTGCACTCTCGAACCTGCAGAGGACAAGCAAGCTTTCAGTAGTAGGGGTTATGATAGGCACAATTGTTGTAATATTCGTAATTGCAATAATTCTTGGGATAATTGGAGTACTAGCATGACGAATTCGTTTGCGTCAGAGCTTATATACGCTCTCGCCAACCCTGCATCTCAGCTTTTTATCCCCTCTGAAGAGCTTTCCGTTAAGTGATGCAATATAATGTAACGATAGTGCCTTTGATAGTTCCTCCATGCTAATAAAACTACAGGAAATCAATTAAACTACAAAGCCCTGGTAGCCCATATATTTATAAGGTATTATGTTGAGTACATACTAGTGGTGTAATGGTAACAGTCGAGAAAATAGACTACATATCGTTCGCAAAGTTCTATGCGATAGTATCGGCAGTGATAGGCATAGTCGTTGGCGTGATATCCATAATAGCGAACCCGTTGTTCGGAGTCATAGCATTGGTCATATATGTCATAGGTGGCCTGATAGGTGGATTCATAGGCGGCCTTATCTTCGCGGCACTCTACAACGTTATCTTCAAGAGGATCGTGAAGTTCAACGTGAACTGACCTTAATGTGTCAGATCTTTCCAGATATGGCTTGAGCTTGTGGCATGCCTGTGCCGCTTCTATTTCTTTTATTTTTTATTGCTTGATCTTGTATACGCTTAGGCCCTCCTCAATGCGGTGGCTGGTCTTTATCCCAACCGAATCGCCCTCGCTGGCCTCTTCCACATCCTCGCGGTTTATCTGCATGCTCAAGACGCGTTGCCTGACAGCTTCTTCTTCCGTACCTATTTCTATCACATCGCCTACCTTGAGAGTGCTAGATAGCTTTATTGCTACAACGCCGATCTTATCGAAGAAGCCCTCTACTGTACCTACAAGCACTCTTGACTGTTGCTGCCCAGATATGCTTCTTGCCGCTTCTCTGGCTTCCATGGTTTCCAGAGAGTCCATAGTGCTATCGAGATCCACGTCTTTCATTATGCCACCTGTTTCTCCTTAGTTGTACGGGTTAAAAAGCCTTTTGCGTATGGGAAGCCCTAAAGGCGCGCAATAGGCTTGAAGGGCCAGAGTGCACATGTGCACTGGAGATATGCTTTATCTGCTTTTCACAATAGTTATAGCATGAGGAAACTATGCGGAGAGAACTGCCGATAGTAAGAACTGTTGACCCGGAGCTTGCTGAGCTTGGAAAGGCCAGGCTGCTCAGCGATACTGCGCAGAGAAGGATATACTTTGCGCATATACAGCCCCTTTATGGCACTAGGGAGGAGCTGGACGACATTAGGACCATACAGGCGCATTTCCCCGGTGCAAAGATAGTAAATCCTGCAGATGTAGGGGATTTGCATATAGGGGATATGCTTTTCTATACAGATGTGGTAGGCATGTGCGACGCCCTTGTATTCAAGAGAACCAGAATCAATGGCATGATGGTCATATTCGGCGGCGTAGGGCTTGAGATGGACTATGCTCTAGATAGGGGAAAGGAGGTCTATGAGTTAGTAGGAGGCAAGCTTGCTAGGGTAAACTCTGCGCCAGACTATCTTGATAGGGACGAGACCAGAGCGGCACTCCTCAAGATGGGCTTCAGGAAGCAGGAATGATACAAATCTTCCAGTTTCTTTATCGTTATAAACTTTTTGGCCTGTGCAACGGAAACCTCATGCAGTATGCGGTCAGTCAGGAGTGGTCTCTTACCGTTGCAGAGGAAAGCAGTTAATTTATTTAATCTATTATTAAACTTATTAAACTAACAGTTAAATTTATATATCAGTTGCTAGATAATATGAACCATGGAGGAGGCAATTGTCAGAGCGAGGAAGCTTGGAGGATCACTAGTGCTTACAATACCTAATGATATCGTTAAGGACGAGGGAATCAAGGAGGGCGAAGCTGTAAAGGTTACTGTAGAAAAGGTAAAGAAAAGTGGTTTCGGAGCCTTTAAAGGAATAGGTCCTTTCACTAAGGAGGACGAGTTTGATGAGCACAAGTGGTAAAAAATATGTCATTGATTCGTGGGCATGGATAGCCTATTTCGACGGTACCGAGGCAGGAAAGCGAGTTGATAATGTAATACTCAACTCAGAGGCATTTACCAGCGCTGTTACAGTAGCTGAAGTATTGTCAAAAGCAGAAAGGGAAGGGAAAAATACAGATAAAATATTCGACTTTATGGTCTCTTTGTCTAAAATAATTGATGTCAACGCAGATATAGCCAAGGCTGTTGGGCAGCTGCATGCACGTGTCAAGAAAAATAGTCCAAATTTCAGTTTAGCCGATGCGTTTGCACTACAAACAGCAAAATACTTAACTGCCAAAGTTCTTACTGGAGACCCTGATTTTAAAGGCATAAAGGAAGCAGAGTTGCTATGAACCTAAAACCCCATGCGGTCTGCGGCCAGTCAGGAATAGCCTCTTACTTTTGCAGAGGTATAGGATATGCGCTACTTAAATGACTTGTGATAGGAGGACTCTGTAAAGATTGCCAAGATTGATCTGTTTAACAGGTTCATTATAGGAAAATGTGTAAAAGATGGGAGAGAGCCTCCGGCGAGGATTGAACTCGCGACCTCGTCCTTACCAAGGACGCGCTCTACCACTGAGCTACAGAGGCACGACATTAATTTGATTGGGAAGACTATTAAACTTATTTTATTCGCATGCTGCAGAGACACCGCAGGAAAACTTTTTAAGAGCCTGAAGCAGATTATTATCTGAGAATTAATATGGCAATTAGAGACTCTCGTGCCTGGAGTAAGAAACTGGCAGGGCTTAACGCACACGCTTTGGAGGAGCTGAGCAGGGTGCATAGGCGGAACGGCTGCCAGAGCATGGCTGACTTCTGGGTATCTAAAGGCTGGTTTACTGTAGGAAGCTCGGGAGAAATCATACTTAATAAGCGTCCAAGATGGCAGAGCGAGGCTGACGTAATAGACGGCATACGCCTTCTCGCAAAGACTGAGAGAGTAGAGCCTGCAAGGATCAGCTATGGTCTTTTAGAGGAGAATGGTTTTGAGTGGGCGATAATAAGGTTCTTTGGGGGAAGCCATTATCGCGCAATCAGGGCAGCATTTCCAGAGGTTGACATTCAACCGTGGGAGCTCAGCGAGACCCCGAAAGGGCTCTTTGACAATCCAGAAGAAAGGAAAAGGGCAACAAGGTGGCTGGCAGAGACAAGACTATCGAAAGATCCAAGGGATCTCTCCAAGGCAGATTTCCATGACAACGGCCTTGCAGGCCTGCTCCATCATCCAGAGATAAGAGGGAGCCCATGGCGCTTAATAAGCGAGGCTTACCCGGAGACAAAGCCATGGGAGCTTAAACGCATGCCAACAGGCGTGGAGCTGTCAGGCAAAGAACTGTGTGACATGGTAGTGGCCAGGGCTGGCGAGCTGGGTATAGACCCCATGGACTTGCCAAGGAAACACGTGCCTGGAAGTATCCTTAAGGCACACGGGAATAGCATACTCAACGTGCTTATTGCAGCGGGTATAGCCACAGAAGAGGACATGAAATACGTGGAACGCAGGGGTGCCAGAAAGAGCGCTGAAAGGCGGTCAATGATGGCGTTGCATAGAAATTAAGGCCTTGGCTGAGTTAACATTGCAGTACTCCAGCTGTTACGCCTTTGCAGCAACTAGCCCAGAAACGGTAGTAGGAACTACCTGGCGCTTCTTTCCCTTATTTCTAACAGGCAACACGCTTGCGAAGACAAGTGCTCCTGAAGCAAGGTAGAGGACCTGAAACCCTATCAATTGGGTTGCAGCTGCGGCAAGTGCGCCTAGGAAACTGCCTATGCTGCCTGCGCCGTTGTAAATGCCAAGCGCATTTCCCCTTTTCTTATCGCGCAGGGACTCAAAGAGCAAGGCATACGACGTAGTGTAGTAGATGGGGTAAGAGATACCAACTACGATGGCGTATAGAAGTATGTTTGCAGTGAGGAAGCTTATACCGCTTACCACAAAGCTGGCTGCCACTAGCACATATGAGAATGCCCGTATGTAATTCATATTGATGAATGTCCTGTAAAGCCCATTGGTGTCATTGGATCTTGTGGCATAATGGAATAGCACGGTCTGGAGCACTGATGCCACCATTATCACCAGGAATACTTCTGATTCAGTGAGCCCGTGGATGTGGAGCGATGCGGAGTACTCGGTGTTGAACATATTCACTCCAAGGCCAAAGATAAAGCACGAGATGCAGAGGAGCACAAAGGTGTCGTTAAGGTATTTGTGCCAGCTGGGCTTGCTTATGGCCTTTGATATCTCGCCTATTCCGGGGACTGAACTGAAGCGGAACGGATATGAGAGCATTGAGATTATGAGTGATCCCGCATGCTTTAGTATGGATTCCTCTTTTGTCATGTTTACCATGGGCTCAAATACAAGCAGGTATGCAGCTGCTGCGGAAGCAAACGAGGAGATGCCAAAGACCAGGATGAGAAGCCTGAGTGAGTATAGCCCCGCCACTACCGCAGCGGCTATGAGACCCAGGATCATCCCCACATTGGATATCATCTGCAGGTCTGAGAAGTTCTTGGACCAGCGCTTTTCCTCATCGGTCTCCATGATCAGCAAGTTGTACGCAGTAGGATTGGCCTGCTGGAATAGAGCTATGCCGGCATAGAGCAGTATTATCGCTACAGCACTGGTGTAGAAGTACATGATTAGCAGTAGCACGGTTATTCCCGTGTATGATAGCAGTATGAACGGCTTCCGCTTTCCGGTGAGATCTGCAAGCTTGCCCCAGAAGAAGGCGCTTATCATGGCCACTGCGTTGAACAGGCTTACAGCAATGGCAACAGAGAGTATGCTGCCTCCTGTTGCAAGCAGGTATAAAGGCACAAACGTAGAGAGCGGTGCATAGGCAAAGCTGGCAGGTATTGTTGCCAGCATCCAACGCGTATATCCCCCTGGCGCTAACAGTTTGGGATTTTTGTGCATATTATGGTCGCTTGATCGAATATTCAAACAAATGAATGATCGTCAGATAATTTGACCATACGTTAAGAATATAAACATGGATCCTGACCGCGCAATAGTGGCAGTAACGGATCTTTTATTGCGCCACTATTTCTTTGATGGTATGAATCGCATGCTGTCCAAGACGAGGAAATGGCTTTATTAAGTCGACAGACCAATTGCGCGAGGGGCATCTTGAAAGGCGGTTGATGGCTTCCCTTCTTTGGGTTTGTGGAAGTATGGTCCAAGTTATATTTGTGGTTCATATAGGGATTGGATTATACTCTTGCCACTTTACATTGCACGCAAGGATTGCAGGGGGTCGGATTTGAACCGACGAAGGCGCTAAGCCACAGGATCTTAAGTCCTGCGCATTTTCCGTGGCTCTATGAGCCATTCCAGGCTCTGCCACCCCTGCAATTGCATAAGGATAGGATTAGCACGTTTAAAAAGGCATTTATGAGGATGCCTGCTCAACCGCAAGGTTTGTTGCGTCAACCGTCCAGACTTGCCCATTCTCGCCAATGTATTTTACATACGCATGGCCCGGCTCTATTACCCACCTTCCTTGCTTGCCTGAGGTATCGTATTCTGGGCGCTTAAAGGCAACTCCAAACCTGCCAGTTATATCCCCGCTTTGCCTTAATGCCTGCATAAGCCCCAGGGTGAGGTCGGCATGATTTCTGCATACTCCGCCGTTCTTTACAAAGTATTCTATAGGCATTAAGGATAACTTACCGTCTTTTGTGAGTATATCAGCAGCTTGTTCATCGTACCTTATTGCTGCAAATGCTGCACCGGCAACAATTACAAGCTTGGACTCCTCAGAAATGTCATTCTCTCGTATTATCCCTCTAAGCGCATCAGACAACGACTTAATATAATTACCTGTTATGTCAACTGCTGACCCTACTCCAATGAACTTGCCTATGCCGGGCTTAAGCTCTTCTGATACATCATGCCCAAGGCAAAGTCGATGGAACCCGGAACGGATAAGTCCGCGTAGCTGTTGTACTGACTCACTCTTATCTCTAGCTCTTTCCGCTTCGTGGGCGTCCATGATGCGCTGTAGCGACTCACTTCTTCCTGCAAATGTTTGCTTGTAATCCTTGATCCATTTATCCATCCTCGTTGCTGCAAGACCCCAGTCCTCGCCTGCAAGCCTGTCGAGCTCTCTTATTCCATCATTGTAAGTGTTAATGGCACTGCGATACTTCCCCTCATCTGCAAGCCTGGCAGCAGCCTTAGAGTAAACCCTAGTGGCATCTTCCAAGCGCTTAAAAGCGGCATGTTCCTTTGGAGCAGCTATTATGGCCCTTAGCTTCACCATAACATATCAATTAGTTATATGCATTTCCTGATTCTTAATGCTTATCGTTATGCACACATTAAGTGGCATATATGGTTATTCTGGCACTGCGGGGCACGGCTCATGCGTACATGGACGGCCCCTGGTCAGGAGCACTGCCGCTGAGCGTCTCGTTTGTGTCGCGGACCTTCTTCGTAAGGCTCCTTATCTTGGCCTCGACAAGTTTGGCCTCCTTCTCCAAGTCATCAAGGTCGATGTTCATATTCATTATCTTGTTAAGCCCCGCTATAGCCAGCTCTGCATACCTCGGATCCATTACTGTTGGATTGACCTCTACAAGCAGGTTCATCATTGGTATCTTGAATTGGTCCGCACTGGTCATTAGTATGGCACTTATTCCTGCGATCACGCCTTCTGCTATCGGCTTTATGCCTACGCTACCTGCCTTTTTGATAGTCGCGGCGTCGGGAGAAGCTATGTAGACATTGTTGGTGGGCTTCTGTGCAGGCATGCCGCTTATCGAGACAATTCTTGATATCCCATATTTCCTTATGAAGTTGAGCAACTCCATGCTCAGTTGGTATATGGCATCTGGCGGAATCGTGAACTCAGAAATTATCAATACCGTCTTTGTGTTGTCATCCTTGTACAGCCTTGCAGGAAACATAGGCAAGCCGTTGTGTATTGTGGCTATAGGGGGAAACAGGTCGCTCTCTATATGGCCTATGTAATCCATCTTCAGTTTCTCTATGATATAGCTGCCAGACATTGAACCGACAAGGCCTGCACCTGGAAAAGCTTCAATGAGTCCGTATCCCTTCAAGTTTACGTCTTTCGAGAGCTTTATGCTGATCATGCTATCAGATGATAGAGGGTAGCATAAGTATTTAAATGTCAAATTGCTGCGCTTGACACTTTGAAGTCGGAACTGCAGGCAGATTAACGCCTTTAGGTTTACAAAATAACTAAAAGGCCTGGATATTGTGTAAAAGTCTAGTGTGCTTTAAATATGAGAAAATTCACTTTCCTTGTGTCACACTGATGCTGGCGATACCAATGGCCACAACCCCAAATAAAGAGGCCCCACCGAAGGCCACATTCAATAGGGAAGCAAAAGATAGGATAGGCACTGCGATATTGCGCGAATTGAGCATGGATGCAAGGCAGAGCCTTAGCTCGATAGCCGAGAAGACAGGCGCAAGTAAGACTGCAGTCTTCAACGAATTGAACAGTTTGATAGAGCAGAGGGACATAAAGTTCGTTCCGGAGATAAATCTGGAGGAATTGTGGAGGCACGAGCTGCTTTATACAACCAAATGGATGCAGAAGAGGGAATTCAGGCAGTTGGATATACATCAGATAGGCTTCACTGAATACGTTGGATTTGTCAAGTTCATTGGAAAGAAACCAAGCGATGCCGAGATAGCCAAGGCTGTCAGGTTTTCATATATACCGCAGAATGTATCTGCAGTATATGGCAGGTATGATCTCTTCATGTACCTTGTTGCAAGGGACCATGCAGACATAAATGTCTTCGTAAACGCCTTCAACAAGAGCCTTCCGGGCTACAAGATGGTAGTTAGGATAAGGCCTGTCAGGAAAAGCTTTGGCTTCTTCCCGCTTAGGAACGAACTCATAGAGCAATTCAAGCTGCCGGAGAAGTACAAGAAGCTTCTGGTGACGCTGAACAATGGTTCTAGGGGTCAGCTCAGTCAAGACCAGGAGGTGGACAAGAACGCTATTACGTACATATACAAGACACTGATAGAGTATGGAATAGTAAGCAGGACGACTATGTATATGAGGAATCCCGACAACGATTTCGCGGGAATAATATCCTACAGCATAGTAGACCACCAGCAGTTCCAGAAGAGCAAGTACAAGTGGTTTGAGCACCTGGTGAATATGGATGGCAATAAGTTGGGAACCTACACGTTTATGGCTGATGTCCACGAACCCTATGGCGGAATAATAATAGTCAATGCCAAGAACGCGGCATGTTTTGAGGGTATCAAGAAGTCTATAGAAGGCTTAAGGCTCGGAATAGAAATCGAGAGCACGATATTCTCAAGGCCAATCATTGGCGAATTGGGAGTGCGGAACTTCGATCTCAGGTACTCTAACCAGTACGGCATGCTAGCCACAGAAGGCCTTGTGCCGAAAGTATGCACGGACAAGTATGCAAAGGAGCGTGTGAAGCAGGCATACATAGAGATATGAGCATCATGTTATCATTTCGCAGATTAGGAGCTCTGCAGGGGCTCGTTTAGGTGATATGTATATCTGAGGCTCTTTCAAAGATGAATAGCAGGACAAGCGCTCTTGCCAGCATGTCTGCTGATGCACTTGCAGGACTCAGGAGGGATCTCCCGAATGGGGAGAAGGTCAAGATAGACATGGCCTTGTCATGCCTTTACGACGCTATTCGCGAAGCTTTCCCCGCAGAAATGCAGCAGGGCAGGGATCTGTCATACAGGAGTGCAATGGCTGGCGTCCATGTCGATTCTGCCGTAGACTGGGTGGTGGCGGCCTCAGGCGGTAGTGCTGCGCGTATGCCTGCAGAATTTGTCAAAGCCGCACAGTTGCTCGCCTATGTCAAGAGATCCGTGTCTGAACAGCTGAGCCAGGAGGTTTAGGATTTGGTGCAAGCTCCTCTTTCATATGTATTACCTCCATCAGCTCGTTCGCGCTTAGGAGAGGCTTCCTTGTCCTGTCTATGTCATCAATAGATATCCTAGGGCATGCGGTATTGACAAAGGCATCAAACTCCAGCATGTTGTTTAACGACTCGAAGTCGAAAGTATTAGCGACAAGGATGCCTGCACTCATGCCTGATTTCTCTATTCTTGCCTTGAGAACCTTGGCAAGCGCCATATTGTGCTGACCGTTCTTTGTGGTGAGCATTATGCCTATGCGCTTTGCTTCAAGTGACCTTAGTATCTTTGCCTTCCTCTTCTTTGCATATAGTTCCCTGTATCCGTCGAATCGCTCTATAGTGCCCTGGAATGGCTCTATAACGAAGAACGGCTTCTTCGTTGCAAGCACAGCCCCCAGTGGGTGGAAAATGCCGCCGCCGAAGTACACCAGCGCATCGACCTTTGGATCTATGGTTGCTGCACTTCCTATATCGCATCCTAGAATCTGGCCAGGCTTCTTTGCAAATCCGTATGGCTTGCCTATCAGGACTTCATGCCCGTTTGACTCGTAGAATTGCTTCACTGTCTCAAGCTGGTGTATGTGCTGTATCGTTGTAATAAGGCCCAGCCTTGCATAGCCTTTCAATGCCTCCAACGATTCTGGCAGCAGGCCTGTTGGTGCATCAATCTCGTAGTTGACATATTCAACGTTAAAGTCGACATGCTGAAATTCAGCATGGCCATAGTGTATGAGCTTGTCTACATTGAGGCTCTTTGCCTCGTCGAGCGCAAGATCGCAGGCGCCAAAAGTAGGCGATGCTGAGATGAGAACCTCATGGCCCTCTTTTTCGAGCTTCTTCGCGTGCTCAAGCGCCTTCTGCTTCAGTCCTTCCGGAAACTGCAACAATATTCTCATAGCATTCAACAAAATTAGCAGATTTATATCGCAAAACAGATATATAAAGTTATATTCCGATAGCTCAAGTAGGGAGCCTGCACTCTAGTTTCACTATTTATTTGTGCAAATAACCATGAGTCTGCGTAAGATATCAGATGATACAAACATACCTTGGCCTTTTGAGGCAGGAATGGTGGTTTCCCCAGGGCAGAGCACCATTCAACATCGAAAAGCCACGTTCCTCGCTCACTTTATCCTGTGATGGATAAGGGTTCTGTTCTCTCCCAGATCTAACTAAAGGAGTTCGTAAGTCCAAGGTTGCATTATGCGTTTCAGTGCCCCTTGCCTTTCGCAATTACCGTTGCCATTTGCTCCTATGAGATTGGCATGGTGCCAAGGGACAAGTTTGAAGTATAATTTATAAAAGACAAAGCAGTGTGCCTGTTGCAGAACAAGATCAGCAACAATGGCGGTGCATACTGGACTGCAGACACCATTCTTCAAGCCTTAATTATATCGACGAGATTCTGCACGATCCCCATGTAGAGGTCCATGAAAGTATTGCACTTCCGCCTGCTCCTCCGCCGCCAGGTGTACCGGCAGTTGTTCCACAAGCACCGTTGCCACTTGCACCACCAGTTCCTGTGCTGCCTCCAACTCCGCCATCACCACCGCCGTTTGCTCCAGTAGCTCCAGATGCACCGCTAGATCCGCCATCACCACCATTACTGCTCTGGCCACCGCCACCACCGCCACCGCCATATCCTCCACCGCCACCACCGCCGCCGTTACTGCAAGAGCTACCTACACCTCCAGAGAGCCCACTGCCACCATAACTAGGATTGCTACCTCCATAGCCATTTCCTCCTAAGCCCAAACTGCCTGAAGTTCCTCCATCGCCACCAGTTCCGCCAGTATTGCTTCCGCCACCACCACCATATTGCCCGTAGTTACTACACCAGCCCCCTTCCCCGCCCGAGGCATAGCCATTAGGAATTACGGCACCTTGATTGAGAATTGCAGTACTTCCACCGCCGCCACCATAACCTCCAGCTTCTCCGTTTGCATCGCCGCTTCCGCCGCCTCCGCCATACCATCCGCTACCTCCTGCGCCGCCGCAGCTGTTGTCTCCGCCGCCACCGCCGCCACCGCCGCCGCCAACATATATCGTGATTGTGTTGCCTGCAAAGAATACATAATTACCCGTAGTCTCGGCTCCGTTACTTCCTACACCAGGGATATAACCGCCGCCACCGCCACCACCGCCGCCGTAAAGAGTATAGCTTATCGTGGCGGTGTTGGGTATGTTGGCAAGGGTGTAGTTCGTGTATATTGTATCTGTGCACTGTACTGAAGTACTCGTGAATGTCGCGGTCTCTGATGCTGAACCAGAAGGCATGGTCACACTGCACGTAGTCTGGCTGTTCGAGCATGAGAAAGAGCCTGACCACGAATTGAATGTGTATCCTGAACCAGCTGTCGCGGTAAGAGTAAGCAACTGTCCCGAGACGTATTCACCTGAGGAGCATCCTGACGATTCGGGAGTATTTGCAGAGAGTGTGCCTGTTCCTGAAGTTGAGAGAGTCAGTTGGTAGCATGTTGGCGGGGTTACGGAAAATGCTGCAGTCTCAGAGGCCGATGTAGACGGCATTGTTACCGAACACGTAGTCTGGCTGTTCGAGCATGAGAAAGAGCCTGACCACGAATTGAATGTGTATCCTGAACCAGCTGTCGCGGTAAGAGTAAGCAACTGTCCCGAGACGTATTCACCTGAGGAGCATCCTGACGATTCGGGAGTATTTGCAGAGAGTGTGCCTGTTCCTGAAGTTGAGAGAGTCAGTTGGTAGCATGTTTGCTGGATTGACGACTGTGCAGTAACAACATGGGCGCTGAAAGTGGCAATTTGGGATACCTGTCCTGACTGCGTAGCCGTATTATACACTATCCAGAGGTGCCCGGCATACTGTTTGCCTATAGGACCGGCAGCACCGGGACACTGGAAGGAGAGCTGCACTTGGGTGCCTGTCTGGAGTGTCGTGCCTGAAATCGGGACTGTGTTTGTAGGTGCAGCGGAGCTGTTCGTGCATGCAATTGCGGTTATGGTTATTGGATAGTTGCTTAACTGGCCAAGGATAGCATTTGCAGTTCCCGCTGTGCTGAGCACCAGATTGCTGCATACGTATCCTGTCTGGGCAATGCAGGAGTTGCCAAGGCCTGCAGCGGAATTGAAAACACCGAGATAATAGAGCACTCCGAGGACGATCGCAATTACGAGTATGGCCCATCCGTATGTCATCAGGTATTCCATTGCCGACTGAGTCTTCAGGTAGTGCCGATTATCCGGGAATGGCATCATGTCCCTCTTAGAAACCCGTGATGTCACATCAGCAGCATATACGTGTGCCTCGTGCCCGTTCTGCATACGACTTCACTGTTAGCATGGAAAAAAAACATATAAACTTATGCCTCGGCTCTGGTTTATTGACTACGCGGCTGTTGGGGGAGAAGGAAGGGCCCATAGGCAGCGGTGGTAGAAAGATTCTTAACCTATCGACTTCTTAATCTCAGGTGCATCATAATGGAAGAATTGGTTGTACTTGTAGACGCGCATGACAATGAAGTGGGAACAATGGAAAAGCTTGCTGCACACAGCAATGGCGGAAAACTCCACAGGGCCATATCTATTTTCATATTCAACAGCAAGGGCCAGCTGATGCTCCAGCAGCGCTCTGAGTCGAAGTACCATAGCGGCGGATTATGGACCAATACGGTTTGCAGCCATCCGCTTCCCGGAGAAGAGCCCATTGAGGCAGCGCATAGAAAGCTCATGCAAGAGATGGGTTTTGACTGCGATATGCACGAGACGTTCTCATTCACGTATGAGGCATATGTTGGCAACGGACTTACCGAGAAGGAATTCGATCATGTTATCTTTGGCAATTATGACAAGGAGCCCAGGCCCAATCCCGAGGAGGCGAAAGGATGGAAATGGATAGGGCTTCGTGATCTGAGAGATGGAATAAAGAGGAATCCTGATTCTTACACGAAGTGGCTTAGCATAGTAATAGATAATGTCATAGAAAGCCACGACAAGGACGCGGACCTGCAGAGGCACAGTTCTGTAAGGCCATAGGCACATGGTCCATTAATCAGGATGTAGCTGCTGCGTAAGTGTGATGCTATGCCGGCATGCAAAGGCTATACGCCGTGGAACCAGAAGCCCTTCTCCTGCTTGTTCGCCTTTTTCTTGCTGTTGTTCTTGAATATCTTCCCCATGAATGATGCCTTCTTCACTGGCACGGGCACTGCCCCTAAGTTCATCTCAGGATGCTGCTCGGCATAGGCGTTCTGCCATTCGTGGAACTTGACAAGCTTGTCGGTCTCCCCTTTCCTTACCGATTCCTCGTACTTTGCCTTCATATCCTTCCACTCTTCCATAGCATAGGTATAGGGCGGGTGCTCCCTTATAGAAGGCGGATCGAACTGATAAGCGTACATATTCTTATAGTAATCGAAATCAGAAACAGCCATGCTCTTCTGGTCTATCTGGACCCCTTCGCTTGCAAGGAAGTCTATGAGCCCTTCCAGGCTTATCTTCTCCTTAAGGTTCTTCGAGTCAGACGGGTTGTAGACAACAGTTATCTTCAATTTTGCAAACTCGACCTTAGCCTTGAGTATCGCATCGTTTAGGAGGAGCCTGTATTGTAGCCTTGCAGCATGCTCGAGATCCACGAGCTCGTCCTTCCTGAGGTTCGAGAACTCGACCTCTTTTACCATAGAGTATGGCACGCGGTACTCTTTCCCATTCTCGACAACCTTGTCGTTGTATTCGCCTGCAGACATCTCCTGCTGCATTCTCAGGTCTCTCTGGTATGCACTCTCAGTAGGGCCCGTCTCTCGTCTGTCCAATTAAATCACAATCTTGTTCAGCAATTGCAGGAACCGTGGCCTCCGCAACCGCAGGATGAGCCTTCGCTCTCCTGCCCGGACTTTCCGCAGCCGCATGAGCCAGAGGAGTTTCCGCACGCACACGAGTCTGCTTCCTTATCTGTCTCTGCAGACTTGGGAGCAGCAGCCATCATTGTAGGAGCTGCTTTTGCTGCAGTGGCCATCGCGCCCTTCGCTGCCATTGTCTTAGCGGCCTCGGCAAGATTGACCGGCAGTGTGAAGTAATCAGTTGCCTTGACATACGTGCGCTGGTAAGGTTCGCTAGCCTCAAGTTCCTTAACATTTCTCATGTACTTGTCTCCCGAATATGACCATTTCTCATGCATTGTTTCCCATTCCTTGGAAGGTATTGCGTACTGCCGCTGGATCTTGTCCCTGTATACCTCAGGGAAGACATTGAACGTACAGAATGGAAGCACCCTTCCATCAGGCATCGCATAGTGTATGTCGCACTTCTCGACCCTCTTTATATCATATGTATACTCATCCTGGAAGTGCATCATTCCTAGGAATAGGGATTTCATCTGGAATGCACCCATAGAGGCAAAATCGCGCTTCAGGATAACGCTCATAAGAAGCTTTCCGAAATTGATTGACTTGGGCTGCTTCTCTTTGTCTATGAATTTGTTTATTCCTGTGACCGCCTTGAGTGCTATGAGTTTCCTCTGGATTGCGTTCTTGCCCTCCATCTCGTTGACCGCATCTTGCAGGTGCTCGAGCATTCCAGCAACATCGACAAACCTTGTTATCGGAACAATCTTGCCATCCTGGTCCTGGAAGATGTATGAGCCGGCTCCGCATGCGAAATGGATTGATAGGTCGTATTTATATCCGCCGCTCAGTGCCTCGAGGAACTTGTTTATCCCTCCAACGTAAGGTACTGAGAACCAATCCTCTTTGGTTATTACGCCACCAGTCTGTTGTTCGATGAGCTTTATTGCACCAGGAATGGAGATTCTCTGCTTCTCTCGCATCCTTGAAGGCATTCTCCCGACCAGCGATACGGGCTGGAAGTTGACTGCCTTTACCACATCGCTGTTATTTAGCGCAAAGTTGATTATGCTGCCAAGCTCGTGGTCGTTTATCGTTCTTATTACTGTTGGAACTAGCACTATGCCTATTCCTGCCTTTCGCGCAGCATCAAACGTCAATGGGGTTTCCCAGTGGTTCTTGGGGTTAGCCCTCTTGCTGACTCCGTCGAAGGAGAGGTAGAGCGTGCTGACTCCCGCGTGCCTTAGCTTTATGGCCTCTTCAGGGTGCAGCCCCAGGTTTATTCCAGTAGTGTTTAGCTGTATCTGGTCGAAGCCGGCTTCCTTTGCGTTCTTGACTATCTGCACCAGCTCAGGCCTCATCGTAGGCTCTCCTCCGGTTATCTGGAGCGCATTGGCAGGTATTGGCTTCTGGTGCCTAAGCACATAGAAGATCTTGTTGAGCTCATCGACTGTAGGTTCGTAGATTGCTTCTCCCTCCTTTGCATAGAAGAAGCAGTACCAGCACGAGAGGTGGCATCTGTTCGTTATTACCACGTTGGCAAGCCCTGTATGCGACTTGTGCCTTTCGCATATTCCGCAGTCGAACGGACAGTTTTCACCCTTGTTTATGAAGTTGGGGTTGTCAAAGCCTCTCCCGTAATAATTGTAATTCTTCATCTTTACATACATTTCATAGTCTTCCCAGTACTTCTCTACCGTCCAGTTATGCTCAGGGCAGAACTTCCTTATCATTACATTGTCTCCATCCTTGTATATAGTGCCATCTATGATGAGCTTGCACTCAGGACAGACTGTCTTAGTCCTTTCAAGCACAGGCATCCTCTCCATTTCCTCGGTTGTCCTGTGATATGGGGCCAGTAGCGGATCTTCCTGCTTTGTTATCACTATGTTCTCAAGTTTGTTGCCAGAAATTATGCCTTTGTCTTCTAAGACCATTTATACACCTAAACCGTGTGATTATAGGGGCGTTAAAGACTTATAAACCTTTGGTGGCTGGCCTGGCAGTATAATCCAGTTATAATAATATTACTACAATATAACTGGGTTTTATATCGTGCATTTAATTGCAGCATGTTCGTCTTTTGACGTTCTGCGCTTAGATCCCTGCCTTCCTGCACTGTCATTTATGGCAGCAACACTGTCTACAATGCATAAGATGCACAAGCAGTCCAGATTGCACTGCGGCGCATGACCCTTGTACGTTGCATGCACTAGGTTGATAATAAGTGTATTCCTAGAAATTATCTCTGCCGCCGATTCTGCCAGTTTGCACGTCCTGGCCTGCCCCCGCGCGGGCGGTTGCCCTGCCAGTGCCTCTGCTGCTGTGGCTGTTCTGGCTTCTCAGGCCGCTCCTGCCCGGCATACTTCTTGAGCGTCAGGTCGATCTGTTCCTTGAGCCGCGGGGCTATGAAGTTCTTGGTGAAGGCATCAGCCTTTGCCGCTATGCATATCTTGGTTGCGAAGAGCCTTGCTATCCTGCCTCTATCGCCCTTCCTTGCAGAGGTGATCTGCGGGAGCTTGAAGAGAACCCCGTATTTTGGCGGCTTGCTGTGAAACTTTATGTGCTTGAAGAGGGCCTTCTCTGCTCCGAGAAGTTGTATTGTGCTCGCAGGCATCATAGCCAGCTTTGAGAGGGAGCCTGCCCTTGAGAGCAATTCCGCGGCAACCTTATAGTCTATTAAGTATGATATATTGGGCATGAGGACCTTCATCCTCTCTTCCAGGAACTTGTCAAGGAGCTCTTCTTCCTTTGCAAGGTCTATCTCGGCATTTGCAACGCTTTTCAACATCTCGTATTCCTGTTCGCTGGGTTCATTGCCTATGCTCTTCTCTATCTTAGAGGCCACTTCAGCAGAACCAGTGCCTATTAACTCCTCAAGCTGGGCCTGCGATGCCTCTTTCTTGTTCTTCCCGAATATGACCACGAACTTAGCATATGACAATTGGTTGTTGAGCCTTAATTCCGGAAAGAATATGCCGTACCAGTCCTCGAGCTTCTCATGAATGAGGTTTCTGGTGCGCTCCATCTCATTGTATGTATTTATCGCTACTATCACCGAGTGCTCTCCAGTAGAATAAGCGCTAGTCACACTAGCCTTTGCCAGTTCCATCAATCGCTCTCTCTTCTCCTCTGGGCTTTCTTTCACAAAAACACGCAATAGTTATTCTCTAGTAAGTAATAAATAATGGCATCCTCTTCCATCTGAAGGGCAGAAGGTTCAGCCCGGTTTGGTGTATCTCCCTATCTGAATATTTGTTCTTTGTTTGATGCACAAGGCACACATAATAAGATATAGGAACATTCGCATTCATCCCCTATCTCAACGACAGGATTGTTTCTCCGTGCGCGCTGTAGTCGAATATCTGTAAGGTTAGCTTAGAACATATGGGCAGGTTTTCTTGGATCTTGCGGCAATGGACTTTCGCTGCATGACCAGAGTATTGGCAAAGGTTATATATCCCAATATTTAGAATGTATTCGGGTGTTGCCAAGCATGCCGGGCGAACATGATAGGGTCAAGAGAAGGAGGTTCCGAATCACATACCATAGAAAAGGATGGGGCCCGGTGGAGTTCGTCAAGGTCTACGAAGCTGAAACGCACGGGCCAGAAGGAGCACTGCACGGCTTTATGAGCGAAAACGGCCTAAGCAATGACGAGATAGTCAGACTAGAAGAGATCGAAGAAAGCAAACACGTACAGTATACAAAGGAGGTCTAGCCTGAAGGCCATGGTATTTACATACCATATCCGTGCCAGTTAATTATCTTGTAGTTAGACCGTATGTCCAAGTTTCTAAAAGGCAGCAGGCCTTTGATTGGTTTTATGACCTCGCCAGAAAGAATCCTAATGTTCTCATTTCTGAATATCCTCCTATGCCTTACAACGGCCTTCTCAAATGCCATTTTCTTGTTTTCGCAGAGAACCATCCCGAAGGAGCGGAAACTGCCGCTTATTGGGAAGATAAGCTGGAATGTGTTCAGCAACGGCGAGTCTTTGTCATCGGAGAAGTAAGAGTCCCTTGCACTGGAGAACGCCACTGACGATGTTGTCTTTGTAAACGTATAGTTGATAAAATAGATCACGCTTGCATAGTTTTCGGGCGGTGCCTGTACGGCTATGGTGAACCTGCTTATGATGCCCTTTTTGAGGAGCCTGAAGAGCCGGTATCTTGCGGTAGCCTCGCTTATGCCAGACATCTTTCCGAGTTCACCGTAGCCTGCCCTTGAATAGCCATTCAGTGTCTTTAGCATTAGCTTGTCTGCACGATCTAGTCTTTGCTGGTCACCAATTAATTCTATGAATGAATCGTTCATTGGCAGGTATCCAAAATGCGAGACCACGTATCGCGAGGGCATAATGGTAGCGCCATATCGCGACAGCGCCTCCGCCGTGAGGGTTTCCCATCTGGTGTAATTTATGGCATTGTCTGCTACCGCATATATTAGCAGATCGAATTTTCCATTAATCTTGAAGACGCACTGTACATATTTGTCATCCTTAAATAAACGTGATAGCTCTTCGTCGCTGGGCCGGGTCTTGAACCTTACAGCAACAAGATATCTTTCGCTAAGCCCTAGCTTTTCCATGTCTACTTCAATGGTAAATCTTATGTCGAGTTGGGAAACAAGCTTGTCAATAAGCTTGAGAGCCGTCACCCTCGAGCACTGGGCAGCCTTGGCAAGGCCCGATACAGTTATCCTTGAATTTGCGCTAAGTTCCTTCAGCACGATCTTGTCCCGTGGCGCATAGTACATACGGGTATAGCACAGGAAAAGGTTAAAAGCAGTACTTTACAGAATCTGAAGACTGATCAAATAAGTTTGATAAAAAGACATAATTTATAAGGACTGGAAGCCCCATTTGACTTGATGAGGATAAAGTACAGCGCGCTAGTTGCCTTGGCAATAGCCTTGGCTGAATTAGCCTTGCTTCCGGTGCTGCTTGATATAGGGGGCAAACAAATAGGAACAATAACGCAGTTGTTCTATGCTTTTATGATAGGTTCTGTGGTATCGCTTTCCGCAAGTTATGTAAAAGACAGGATGCAGGGCATAAGGAACATCATAAAGTCAAACAGCCTGCTCATAGTCATAATAACGGCAGGGTTGTTAAATGATGTTGTATCGCAGTTGCTTTTAGGCATAGGATCCGTTGGTACGAATCCAGTAATAGCTGCAACAGTATTCAGGAGTTGGGTGATAATGGCGGCCCTGCTCGTGCCAATAACCCTCAAGCAGAGGGTAAAGAAGATCCAGCTTCTTGCACTGGCGATAGGATTTCTTGGCATATATATACTGGCAAGTGGAGGCACGCTGCTTGAGATAAACCTTGCTACGCTGCCATTTATAATAATCCTTTTGGGCTCGGCCCTATCCTCCGTTTACCCAAACCTTGCGATGAAGAGGTATAATGTTGATGTGGTAGGCGCAGTAGGCCTCTTCAACGTATCCTCGTTTGTTTTCATGATGGCTCTGGTGATCTTTACGCATACAAGCGTAAGCATACCGATAAATTACAGCGTGATCCTGCCGATATTATTCCTGGGCACTGCAACTTACGGAGTAGGAACTACGCTATACTACTATGCGCTGAAGGCATTTGGGCCGCTTTATGTGGGTAATAGCATATTGCTGGTGCCGTTTCTGACCATAGTTCTCTCTGTTATGATTTTAGGAACGCCGATATACTGGTATTACATAGTTGCTGCGCTGCTGCTTAGCGCAGGAGTACTGATTCAGCAACGGGCTGCGGGTGCTCCGGAGCACATATCATCTGAAAGACTAGCAGGAAGAGCAATATTTGACATAACCGGCGCTTTTATCAATAATAAGGATCCGGTAATAGCAAAATACCTCCATGGAAACAAGAAAGCTCTAGCCCTCCGTGTTGGTTACGATTTCAAGATTGATGGAAAGTCTTACAAATTATTCGGTGAGTTGGGCTGCTTTGTGTGTTCTACTAGGAACGCAGATAATATTCTAGATAAGAAGGAGTTAGAATTTATACATGAGATGATGGGCACTACCGATAGCGATGTTGTTGTCATAGGAATTGGAGACGCTGTCATGCTCGACAGGGCCTTCTCTGAATTGCTAAAACAGTAGATGCATCTCTCTACAACTTTGCAGAATCTAAAAAACCTGCAAATAGGATTTAGAAAATAGGATATTATATAAAGGATTTAATGCATAATACTACTTACGGGTTCGGGGATGCAATGAGACATGTAAGACCCAATTATATGTACCTTTTTCTGCTGCTAGCTCACACCCAAAGATCTAGCTGCTCCGTTGCCCCCGACCCACGCCCCACATTATGCTAACCAGGTGAGAACATTAACATTATTGTATTTAGGCATAGGAAACGTGATAAAGCAGTATGCGCCACAAAGGATGACAAAAGGCCGGTGAAGTGGATAGATGATGGGCACAATTCCTGGAGGATCGTGTATGCTGACTGATTTGCAGTAGGCAGAGTTTGTTTAGGAAATGCATGATTGGTGATGATTCTGGCATTTCCCTAATGCTTTGAGGGTGGACTCGAGCAATAACCGCCTTTCTACAGTCTTGGGCAAGACTTGTCGCATATAGTATGTCAGACAAACGAATTTATCTTCTTCTGTCCTTTCTCCTTTCCCAGGTCTGAGACCCTTACGCCTATCTTCCTGATCCTCTTCATCCTGCTTGCATACTTAGAGTAGAGATCCATTGCCGTACTTACCAAATCATCGTATTGGTCCGATCTTCGTATGCTCCTGCTTTTCAGGTGCTCGGTGAAATCTGCGTATCTCATCTTTACTGTGACTACCTTGAAAGAGAGCTCTGCCTTTTGTACTTCCTTTATTACTTCGTTGGATAATTCCCTTATGGCTGCAAGGGCTACAGCCCTCTCCATTGTATCTCTCTCGAATGTTTTCTCCCTTCCTATCGACTTTACTTCATAGTTCTCCTCCACCTTGCTCGCATCTATGCCATTCGCGCTCTTCTGCATCTCTACCCCGTACGAACCGAATTTCTCCATGAGTTCCATGGTATTTGCCTTTGCAAGATCACCGACAGTCTTGTAGCCCATTGCTTCCAGCTTCTCCTTGGTCTTCCTGCCAATCCCATAGAGGTCGTCTAGACCTTTTCCCTTCAGGAATTCCCTCGCTTCTCCTTCCTTCACCAGCTTTATCCCGTCAGGCTTGCCTGCTTCACATGCCATCTTGGCCATGAGCTTGTTTGTGCTTATGCCTATTGTGCACGGCAGTCCTGTCTCCCCGTTTATTGATTCCTTTATCTTCTTCGCATATTCCACTGCAGAATCGTAATCAATTGACTTTCCTGAGACCTCTATGTATGCTTCGTCGATGCTCACCTGTTCAAACCTGTCTGCATACCTTTTTGCTACGCCCATAGCTTCCTTTGACATCTTCTCGTAGTAGTCGTAGTCTATCGGCAGATATACCGCGTCAGGCT
This sequence comes from Microcaldota archaeon, assembly GCA_021804105.1. Lineage (GTDB taxonomy): Archaea > Micrarchaeota > Micrarchaeia > Micrarchaeales > CABMGC01 > JAKAVK01. Next base: position 26,399 of record JAJZKP010000005.1, read on the forward strand.
TTATCTTGTATGCAGTGGATATAGGCATGCCGCTCTTTATCCCGAATTTCCTGGCCAGGTAGTTGCAGGTCATAACAACACCACGGCCATCACCCTGCTTGGGGTCGAATCCGACTATAGCTGGTTTATCCCTGATCTCTGGCCTTCTAAGCTCTTCGCATGCCACGAAGAAATAGTCCATGTCTATAAGCATTATTATCCGGATATGACCACCTCAAGCCATGGCGCGCTTCACTTGAGAATTACTTCCTCTACGTCGCCCATTGGTTCCTTCTCCCTGAATATTTGGGTCGTGAACTTGTACAATGAGACATCATGCACTTTCCAGGTGTGCTGCGCAAGGCCGGCCTTTATGCAGACGTTGTTGAGGAATGACTCTGCATTCCATCCCTCTTCAACTGCAACATCAGGAAGGAGCAGCCCACTCCTGTACCCATACTTTATCAACAAGCCGTCCCTGCCGACCTTGACCTGGCGAGGTATGCTCGCGCTTGTTCTGGCCTTTATTTCCTGCGGCTCGGAAAGTATGCTAACCTCGAAGATCAGGCTGTCCAGCTCGTGCCTTGAAACTGGAACGAACCTAGGATCTTCGGCAGCAGCTGCAAGCGCAGCCTCTACCAGGAGCTGTCCAACCGGAACAATAGGCTGGGCAACGCCCATGCACCCTCGCATTACTTTAGTAGGATAGAATTCAATGGTAACAAAGAGGCCGTATCGTTGCGTAAACTTGTAGAGTTGCTCTTGCATTATCCTCTTATCGAATCTCAGGGATGTTGTTACGGCTTCGACCACATGCCTTGCCTGGCGCACCAGCACTCTGCCTTCCTCGACAGAATATGGACGTGCAGAGCCAATTGACATCATGGTAGGAATATCTTCGGTCTAATTTATATGATTAGCGCTGCCTAGGCGTTGAGCAGCACTATGTAAATGTTGACTACCATGGCAAAGATGACCCATATGAAGTACGGCATCAAGAGCACTGCGGGGCGCCATGCAACTCTGTAGAAGGCAATTATTGTGGCTAGCAGAACAACCCAGAGCATAGATATGACCACTAGGCCGCCTACTGCGAGGCGCTGCCCGAAAAATATTGCGGTCCATGAAAAATTGAGCATGAGCTGCAATGTGAATAAGATTAGAGCTATTCGTGCCTTTGGGTTTGATTTTACAGATTTCCATATCAGATAGCCAGCAACGCCCATAAGGAAGTATAGTATCACCCAGAGAGGCGCAAATATCCAGTTGGGTGGAGCAAAGAGCGGCTTGTTGAGTACATTGTACCAGCTCGAGAGCGATACAACGGTAAAGAGGGATCCGGCCACTCCCACGGATTCGCATATAAGCACAGAGATTAGCAGCTTTCTTATGTCAAGTTTTTCGGATGACCTGACTTTCTTAACCCTTTTCCTTGCCATGTCCAGACCCGGTAATCACTTATACTAAAATAACAATAGTTATAAATCTATTGGACTGCAGGCGGCCTCTGCAATAAGGTAAATCATGCTGCAGATGGATTGGTGCAGCACCTATGGCAAGCCCGTTGCTTGCCGGGCATGCAACATAGCAATGGCAAATACGTATAATACTGCAGTAATTCCTTTGGAGTGTCTTGCCAGGATCAGTTGAGAAGAAAGGGCGGCTTTCGCCGCCCAGTGTTCTGTTTCTAGGTGCGCCAGGACACAGCCCGGCACATATAGTATGTTTATGCTTGTTTATATTCTTTTCCTTTAGTAAAATATCTTGTAGTTAAGTATATATATTTTCTCATGAGTAATATTGTTGGAAGAAGCGAAATGCCATCGCTATATAAGACGGCACTCTGGTTCTGGTGCAAGGTTCTGCTTTCTGGGTGATAGCATGAAGGTGAGTATACAAAAGGCAAGCGTGGACCATAGGGGAGAAGTAAGGGGGCTGGACGGGATACTGTGCTCTGCATTGCAGATGCATAAGGATGGCCCTGGATTCGAATGTGCAAATGCCCTCTCAACAGACATTGGCAGGCTCTCAAGGGAGCTCCTCGAGCTCGGCTGGATATGCAGGGAGTTTGCAGCGGCAGGGGAGCAATTCGGCTACGAAGCCGAAGTCTGCATTGACGAGAAGAGCATAAGGACAATCCAGGTCTACAGGATTCCGGCAGCCCCATCCCCGGGGCCTCCACACCCACAGCATGCCGCAGGGACACAGCCTGGCGTCCTATGCAGAGTCGCCAGAACAGCAGGATAGATGTTGTACAGGTTGATGGGCCATTAATCCTTATGTTTAGGTTTGTGCATTAGGAGGCGAATCGTTTGTCAGCTTCCAATGCAGGCAGGGGTATTTCCTTTGCCCATAATTCTACTAAAGCCAGCAGATGTGTACAGGATCACAGGAATGGCCAGCTGGGGAAGTCCTGCTGTATTGCGATCTTAAGCTGCACGGCCTTGGTATTTGCATGGCCAGCCACGCTAGGATTGGCAAGTCTCCCCTCAAGCCACGAATTTCTCGCAATGTCCAGCGTGCTCGCAAGGCCTTCTGGATCCCGAGCAAGGAGGCGTAGCGGCCTGGACTGCATTAGAGTCTTCCTCGCAGATTCCTCGTCATACATTACGGACTGCCAGATTGCTGGCACGTTCACATTTACCGAGTTAACCCTCACCCAGTCTATGAACATAGAGATGTTTTGCTGACCGCTCTCGCGTATCGCATCGCTAAGCCTCATTCCGTGCATGCCCACCAGGTCGCCGAGGTTGGGCATGTATATTGCAAGCCCGAACGCAGCCTCGCTGTTGGCCCTGACCAACTTGAAGAGCGGTGCAGTATTGCCTTCCCTGGCCTCCTTTGCAAAGTCCCTCAATGTAGTTAGGGCTTCAGCCCTGCTGAGCCCGGAGAAACTCTTGTTCCTTGCAGACATAACCATAATAAGCATTATAATGCCGATTTTTGCCTATATATGCCTTTTCTTCTAATTATCTAGCGATTGTATGGAAAAGGAAGGCATTCCTGCATGGCTCGTCTGCGAGGACATACTTACAAGGGTGAAGGACGAGCTCATACTCGAGGCTGTTGACATATTAAGGAAGGAGATGAAAGAAGGTAGGATAGACATCAAGGGATATGTGGCTGCGCTTCCGGACAAGGGTCAGGAGCTTGAACAGGACCTTTTTATGGTCAACAATCTCATATCCAACGCCAATGATATACGGAGCCAGTATAAGGCATATCTCGAGAAGGAGTCTAAAGGCGGGATCGATAGCCCGGAGGTAATAGCAAGGGGAGAGGGTCTCAGGCGTTTCCTAATGGCTGTAGACGCAATAGAGATGCTTATGCACCTGAGTAGAGTCTATGGCATGTGGGCTGATGACACTGGAGTGTATTCCTCGCTCAAAGACCCTGTAGATGTGATGAGGAAGAGCGCTATGCTGGATGAAGGAAGGGCAGAGGCGCTGCGGTTCGTGCTTTCCAGCAAGAGCTTTGCGTCAAGCGAGGCTCTGGAGAATGACGAGGTGCAGGTTCTTGAGGAGACATACGAATGGATAAAAGGCACTGAGAACGCACATGCAAGCACGCAGGGGCATCGCAGCTAGCTCTTTGAGTATATGGCGCGCACCCTTCCTTTGCTAGTGATTATGCCCTTTACCCTAAGGCCTGTTCCCTCTGCTGCAGACCTGAGTTGCTCTGCGGACATTGCATGTGAACCGAAAGGTAATATGCCATGCTTGCTGAATTCGTATATCCTTATCTCGCCGTCCTTGTTCAGGAGCCTGGCAAGATATATGAGCGACTCTTTCTTGTGCGCCCAGTGATGGAATGACGCGCTGCTTATTATCATGTCGAACTTCCTGCGGAAAGGGACGCTAAGGCTGTAGCCGATTGCAAGCCTGACCCTCCCGCGTGTCCTTTTCCTTGCATGGCCAAGCATGTATGGTGACGGATCTACAGCATAGACAGCAAGTTCGGGATTCTTTGCAGCAAGCTCTGCAGGCACGATTCCGGGTCCTGTGCCCACATCCAGGATGGACCTCGCCCTGCCCTTCATTATGTCAGATATCACGAATTTATAGAAAATACGGTTTGCTGCTGGGCCGAGGAGCTTCGCATATAGCCACGACGTTGCCTTTCCGAACGTCTCTTCGCCCTCCAGATCAAGCTCCATGCTGATACTGTTGTTGCCAAGGGTTAAAAAGGCGCAATGTATACGGATTGCCATGGCCAGGGAACTGATTAGATGCCCCAAATGCGGTTCTGTAATGGAATATGTGCAGGAATGCCACCTGAGGTGCATGAACTGCGGCGCGGAGCTTGATTGCAGCGACAAGGGCTGGGCCTGGTAAGCTATTTATTCGCCATATGAGTTATTATCGGCATTATGCTCAGAATAGGATACCACCTCTCAGTGGCAGGAGGCCTGGACCTTGCATTCGACAGGGCAGTCTCGCTCTCAAGTACAGCCATGCAGATATTCGTTAGCAACCCACGCGGGTGGCAGGTAACGTATCCTGACGCAGGGATGATTGAGAGGTTTGCCAGGAAAAGAGACAGATCTGGAGTGGAGGTGTGCTGCCACATGCCGTACCTGCCCAACCTGGGCTCTGCAAGAGAGCAGTCCCTAAGGAAGACGCTGCGTTCTCTCTCAAGCAACTTAGAGATATGCTCCTCGCTCGGGATACCATACCTGGTAACGCACCTTGGCAGCCACATGGGCGCAGGGCAGGGACAGGGGCTCAGGAACGTGATAAATGCACTCGAGTCCACTGCAGAGTCGGCAAAGGATGTGATGATTCTCATTGAGAACCAGGCCGGGCATGCAAACAGCATAGGCGCAAGCCTTGCTGACCTTCTATATATCTACGACAACTGCGGCATAGCGAGGGAAGGAAGGCTGGGCTTCTGCCTCGATACCTGCCACTTATTTGCGGCAGGATATGACGTAAGAAGTGAGGAGGTGCTGGACAGCATAGGCAGTGAGCTGGGCTACGGCAAGGTATTCGCATACCACATGAATGATGCGAAGTTCCCGTTGGGATCGAACAAGGACAGGCACGAGAACATAGGCAACGGATACATAGGCGCAGAAGGGTTCGGGACAATGCTAGGCCATAAGGGCATACGCGAGAAGATGCTTATTCTTGAAACGCCATATGAGGCATTGGTGCCTGATGGAAGGGATCTCGCAATGCTAAGGGAACTGGCAGGCAGCAATAAGGAATAAATAGTTACCCATTTCATGTTTCCATCATGCCAAGGTTACCCATTAAGATCCAGAGCACGCTGAACAGGATGAAGAAAGAGCACCAGCACTACGTGGAAGTAAAGCTAATACACGGCTTATACTGCGTGTTTGAGTCCAGGGGAGTGTATGACCGCGAGAAGAAACGCACGAAGAAGGTAACGCATTACCTGGGCAGGATACTTGACGACGGCACGTTTGTGGAGGCAAAGCATAGGCCGCAGAAACAGGCAGGCATAGTGCAGAACGCTGTGCAGACCCAGGAGCACGCCTTGCCAGAGCTTGATGATTACGATAGGAAGCTGCTTACTGCGATAAGCATGAATGGCAGGGCAACGTACGCTTTCCTTGGAGACCTCTCTGGATTGCCCAAGAATACAGTATACGGCAGGATCAAGCACCTTGAGAGGAGGTATGGCATAAAGTACACTGCAGAGATAGATGTTGAGAAGCTGGGTTACCTCAAGTTTCTCATTATGGTCAAGTTCTATGGAAAAGTACCATCGTCAGAGGAGATGCAGAGGGGCCTTTCAGGCGAACCCAAGGTCCAGCTTGCGCTCTCGCTCACAGGAGGCGATTATGACCTGCTCATATACGTGCTCGCGGAATCAAACAAAGACGTCAATATACTCTCGCGGCTCATACTCTCCAATAGCGTGTTCATAGAGTATCCTGCAGAGTGGCACACAATGCCTTTCTACGAGACGTATAATTTCGTGCCGCTGCGCAAGGAGCTGCTCTCGACCCTCGATGAGACGGCAACTAAGCGCGCGAGCCTCTTCGACGAGAGCATGACTGAGAAGAAGAGGATTATACTCAAGAGGGAGTTTGCCGTGCTTAATGAGCTTAACAAGGATGCAAAGATCGACTTTACCGACATAGACAAGAAATACGGCTTCGACAGTGGAAGGGCGCAATACTCATATTACAAGCTTGTGCAGAAAAAGCTCCTTATGCGCACCACGATAACCATGGAAGGCATACCAATGAAGTATCTTGGAGTCTTCTTCCTCAAGGTGGTGAACTCAAAGGAGCTCACTAGGACTAGGAAGTTCTTCCTGCAGCATCTCGTTGAGGATTCCGGCAGGCCTACGAATAGGTATTCACTAGTTGGAGACATTGGTTCGCCGTATGGCGCAGTGCTTATCACTCCAGTATACGATAATTCAGACATAGACAGCATAAGGAAGAGCCTTGCTGCATACAGGGGCACAGAACTCAAGCTGGCAGTTGCAACGAACGTCCTGATAGGCAGGATGTGTTATAGGCGTTTTGACAACACGTACTCGGTGCAGGCAGAAGTATTAGAAGACACATATAATGAGAGGCTAGGGCAGAAGATAATCTACGCCTAGCCAAGAAGAGAGCAGGGTTAAGGCGCGTAGCCTCCTGATCCCTTTGTGCTCCTTGCGTTCATTATTCTTACGTTTTGCAGCATTTTCTTCACCGCTTATTTTATTTGATTCAAATGCTTTTAAAACCTTGCTGTAGCTTCGTCTTTAGGCGTTGGGTTCGCATTCTTGTAAATGCACTATTCCTTTTCTGCAGGGTAGTATGTATGTGCTATCTGCAGGCTTCTGCAGATGATGCGTAGTTATGGTGTTTCTAATGATAGACTATTTAATACGAGAGACTAGAAAAGGGATATATAGGTTTTTTAGTGTATTTCGCCTGGGAGTTCCCAGGCATGGTGCCAGTGAAGTAGGCAGGATAGTTGCAAGGCTACGCCTGAAGCAGATTTACATGGATAAGGCCAGCTGGCACTGGAAGAAAGAGAGAACGGGCAGATTGTATATAGAGCCTGCGCGGAAGCTCAATCCGCACATGGCCATTGTAGGCGAGAGCGGCTCGGGAAAGTCGAATGCGTGCAAGGCCATCGTGAGGAGCCTGGCTGCACACGGAATAAAGGTAGCGGTACTTGATCCGCATAACGAGTACCTGGGGCTTGCAGGCACTATCGACGCCAGCGTGTACGATGCAGCGCATAACGGCATAAATGTCTTCGAGCTGGACGGCATGGAGGAGAAGGAGAAAGCAAATGAGCTCACCAACATGTTCAAGCGCGTATTCAGGCTGGGAGACGTGCAGGGATATTATCTCTACAGAGCCATACTTTTTACTTACAGCAGGGTAGGCGCGCATGGCAGGGTGCCAAGCATACATGATCTCATATACACCTTCGAGATCTTCAAGAGGCATGCCTCTCCAGGGGAGCAGAGGGCGCTGGAGGGAATATCCAGGAGGCTCTCGATAATAGACATTGGAGCATTCTCAAGAAACACGCCCATGGATAGAGTCATCTCTGGAAACAGCATCTTCCTGCTCTCCGGCCTGCATTCCAGCGAGGCGCAGTCCATATATGTCGAAGGATTCCTAAGGAAGGTCTACGGAAGGATGCTCTTGATGGAGAAGAGCGACTCGCCGAGGTTCTATGTGGTGATAGACGAGGCGGAGAAGCTCGGTCAGAAGTCTATAGTTGGGAAAATAGCCGCGGAAGGAAGGAAGTATGGGATTGGCCTGATAGTCATGGCGCAGAGGGCCAAGAGCATTGACCGCGAGATAAGGGCTAACTCTGCATTGTTCATGGCCTTCTACCAGAGGGAGCCGGAGGAGCTCAATTATGTGGCGAACCTAGTGGCAGGCGGCAACGAGCTTAACCGGTTCGTGGAAGTGAAGAAGGCCATAAGAGGCCTGGGCAGGGGCAGCGCCATAATATCAGACTCGCACGAGCGGAACCCGATGATCGTAAGATTTGCGCTCAGCAACGATACTGGCATATCGCTGGCTTACGAGATAATGAAGCTTGCAAGGGGATGCTGCACCCGGATCGAGATACTTGAGAAGATGACGGGTATCGGGTTCGGTGTAGAAGACATAAATGCAATGATAGGCAGGATGGTGGATGAAGGCTCCATTTCCCCTTACGTGTTGAGGGAGATGTGCAGGTACGATGGCGAGTGGTACATTTCAGCGCCCAGGAATAGTCCGGAGCATGATGTATGCGTAAACGTAGCCAAGAGGCACATGGAAAGCATTGAAGTAGAGTGCACAATATACAATAGTTCTTACGGACCAGACATAATAGCGCATTACGGAAGGGAGCGCATAGCCGTGGAATACGAGACCGGGAGCAAGAGCAGGGAGAGCACAGAGCGCATGCTTGCGCTGAGGGAGAAGGCATACAGGAGGGTGCTCATGATAGTCAATGATGAGAAGATAGGACAGTATGCATCGTTAAGTTCGGCAAGATGCGTGAGGTTCCGCGATTTCATTAATGCAACGAGCTTCTCAAGCATTATCTAGTTGTCCTTCAGCTTGAGGATTGCCTCTGCTATGTTGCCGTTGGACTCCTCGAGCGCCACCCTTGCCAGATTGTCGTCGTCGACTCCAGACTGCTCCTTGACCATCTTTATATCGTCGTCGCTTATCTCGACCTTTGGCAGCTCCTTGGGCTTCTCGCTTACGCTTCCGCTTATCTGGAAGGACTTGGATCCCTGAGCCTCTATGAGTATCACCTGGGGCTCGTCTATTATTATATCGCCTTCAGAGCTCTCTATTATAACACGCTGCGCATCTATCTCGCTGGACTTGATCCCCATCCTGTCCATCATCTTCTTCAGCTGCTTTGGGTCTACGTTCGGCATCATAAAGTCATCGGTAATAATATTAGCATTCGGTATTAAAAAATGCTCTGTGCACTGATATTAAATATCTAGCGAACAAGTATCCATTGGGAGAGCATGGAGGAAGACCTCTGGAATTGGAGCGTTAAGGTTGTCAGCGACCACATTGTGGCCATTGCGATCATGGTTGTTATATTCGTCATAATCTTAGGCATAGCATCAGCTCTGGCTGCAGGCATAGGCAGTATTATAGGCCTGGCTTATGCGGTTGCCGGAGCATATGCTACTTTAGTATTTATCGGACTTGTGTGGGCTTTCATGATAGGATGGTATGTTTCTTCACTGCACCAGGCCTTCATGCATGGATACAGCAAGAGGAAGATCAATTATGTTGACGCAGTAGTAGAAGGTTTCCGGTACCTTGTACGAAGAAGGGAGGTGCTGGCCCTACTAATCGGGCTTGGCATCCTTGCAGGCCTAGCCGAGATCCCATTTGCAGCAAACCCAGCGACAGGCATAATAGGCCAGATCATCGGTGGCGCGATACTTGCCATGGCTGCTGCCATAGCACTGCTTATGCTCGCTTTGAGGACCGAGAAAGCCGACTTTAAGGCATTAGGGAGAATAAATGCACTCTCTCCTGAAGCGGGCCTGTTCCTCTACGCAATCATATTGATACGGATCGTGCCATCTGGACTCGGGGCTCTGCTCCAATTCCTTGGCATGCCGATTGCTGTGGCTATATTGGTATTATATGCCATGCGACACGGAGCCAGACACGACAGGCATTCCCATTCCAGCAATGCAGCATAGGCTATGCGTTAACTCGTTACCTGCTGCGCCTTCTCCTTGTGGCGTTGTTGTAGACAAGGTACCCTACGAGTATAGCTGCGATCACTGCAACCCCGACAGGAACAACTGTTGTGAGCGTGTTGCTTGGAAGCGCAGGCGGAGTTCCGCTCAGTTTGCCTGTGCTATTCGTTGAATTTGTATGCACTGGTTTCGGTATTGTGGTTACAGGAGCCACGGTTGTGGTTGTCGTAGTTGCCACTGATGTTGTAGCCACAGATGTGGTCTTTGTCGTATTAGGCAGCGCGTATATTGCCAGCGTTATAGTGTCGACTATCGGCAGGTAGGAGAGATTCTCCATATCCGCATAATAGGTAACGTTCAATGGATCGTTAAGCTTCTGCGGGTTGTTCACCGTAAGCGTGTATGAATTACTGTTTATCGTCACGTCTGCCTGCGTAGGCGAGATTGAGTTAAGTACAACCGTGAAGGTCTTGTTGTTGATCACGAACGTCTCAGAGTTATCCTGCGAGAAGTTGTATATCAGCCATCCGAACTCTAATCCGCTGCTGTACTTGACTACAGTAGGCTTGAAGTTGCCTCCGCCGCCTCCGCCACCGCCTCCGCCACCGCCACCGCTGCTGCCGCCGGAGTGGCCCAGAGGCGATTGGTCAGTGACGTTGACTAAATATGTCAGGGTGTTGCCTGTAACGCTGGTAGATGTGTAGTTCAGGTTTCCTGCATTCTCAAACGTAAAGTTGTATAGGCCTATAAGGTTCTGCTCAGACCAAGAAACTCCCGAGTTTGTTGTAGCGTATAGCGCCCCATTTACGAAAAGCTCCCACTTTGACTGGTTGTTTATCGATGGTGTTCCGTTGAATACGATCTTAAAGCCCACATTCGGGTTTACGTTAACTGGGTTGGTGCTGCTGCATGTATATGGCCCAAGTCCGCTTCCCGAGGTCAGAGGCGCAGCCTGGCAGAACTGCACATTTGCAGAAAGCGTGCTGTTCTTGCTTACTGTAACAAGGTGACTTGCGCTGAAATCGAATTGAGCTGTAGTGCCGAAGTCTATAGCGTTAACCTGATAAATATAATTTCCAGGAGTCGGCATCAGTATGGTGTTGTACGCTGCATTTGATGATGTAGACGTATCAGCAATAGGGGAGTTGTTGCTGAACCAGAAGAAACCGAATGGGCCGGTTCCTCCCACTGCGAGTGCATTGACAGTAATTGGCTGGCCATACTCTATCGCATTAGTAGGCATTCCATTTGAAGACGAAGTAAGCTGCAGCACTGGCATTGAGTTTACGCTCATGGCTACGTTCGAAGGCAGGAACGTGAATGGATATTTGGTCGTTGTGCCCAAGTCCACTGCATTAACAGAGTAAACAGATGATCCTATCATCGAATTTGTAGCTAGGAATGTGTATGTACCAATGCTATTGTATGCAACAGTTATGGTGTTTGCTACAACACCGTTGTTTGCGTATATGAAGTTGACGAGGTAGCTGCCTACACCGTTGGTTGGGCTAGCCGTAAGTGTTTGATACTGACTAACGTCAAGCGTTGTGTTGCTCTCAGTAAGCGAGATTGATGGTGTTGCATATACCTGCAGAGAATTGACTGCAGAGTAGGTAGTCTCCGGAGTAGTGGCGCTGTCAACAAGCTCCATCTTGAATGAGTACGTGCCTGGCTGGGTGAGTGAGTTCGTAGTAAAGACGCAAGTCTCCGTTTGCGAAGGCGGTGCAGCGTTTCCAGGAACCGTGCAGATAATGGAGTTAGCATCGACAAACACATTGCTTCCTGGAGTCTCAACCAGCCACATATATGAGTAAGGATATGTACCGGTAGAAGGCAGAGTGCTGGATATCTCCGCAACCTGGTTCTGGTCCAGAATATTTCCAGAAGTGAATTTGGTTGATGAGCTGTTTGATGTCATTATTGATGGTTGCGTTGCTGGAGTAAGGGTGGTATTTAGGTGTATAGTATATACAGACGAGTTGGTTGACTCGGGAGTGGTTGCAGAGTCTGTTGTCTGGAGCTTGAACATGTAATTTCCAGTTTTTGTAGTGCCTGTGGGTGCGAAGTAGCATGTCTCTATGGCATTGTGGGGCTGCCCTGACCGCGTGTTGACAACGCACTCTGCAGTGGTTGCAGGAGCATATGCGCCTCCGTTGTACGAGACGTACCATGTTGAAGTATATGGATACGTTCCGGTGTTTGGAAGCTCTGAAGTCAGCGTAGTTGTCTGGTTGAGATCTACAAAAGTGTTGGTTGCTACGGGCGTATTTGCTGGAGTGAGCGTACTGTTTACATGTATGGTATTTGCAGCTGAGTCAAAGACGAATTTGGTCGTGGTGCCCTGGTCTGTTGCTATGACATTGTACTTGAATGTTCCCGTAGCTCTAGCGGTGAAAGTGAATGTGTTGCTTGATCCAGGTGTCCACACTGTGACATTCTGGAGACCTGAAGCGCTGCCTTTGGAGATATTGAACAGTTCTATGTTGAATGGGCCTGTGCCTCCGATTACCTGTGCATTATATGTCTCAAGCTGACCTGCATCGATAAGCTCGTTGCTCGGTACAATAGTAACGCGGGGCATTGAGTTGAGCACGAATGTGTTTGGGCTTGATAATACGTTGGTTGGGGTGGATGCGCCGTCGAATATCTGGAGCTTGAATGCATATGACGCTGTTTTACTTGAAGTATTTGTATCAAATGCACACGTAACCTGTTCGCCAGGGGAGGTTATTGCGCTCTGGTTTACAGGGCACAATGATGTAGGCGCAAGTTTCCAGACCTGCCCGCCAGTCGAGTAGAGCCACCTGTAGGAATATGGGTTTGATCCTCCGAGTGGTTCAGGAATTGTATCTGTTATTATGGTGTTCTGCTCCTGATCGAGCGTGCTGTTCGATACAGTAGGTACAGGAGGAGTTACAAGAGGGAAATTGACCTGTATGGTCTGCGACTGGGATGATATCTGATTCTGAGGAGGCGTGGCTCCCGGAGTCGTGCTGTCGCCTATGAGTAACTCGAAGTTATATGCGACAGGAGATGTTAAGGCATTAGTTGCAAATGTGCATGTGAGCTGATCGTTTGATAATGCCGTACCGGAATTAGCCGAGCATATTGAATTCGATGCTTCAGAGTATCCAGAACTTCCAGTCATTAGCACTAGCCATTCGTAAGTATAAGGAGGTGTTCCGCCAGATATTGTTGGGGTGACTTTCTGATATGTAGTCTGGCCCTGGTCCACCACGCCGTTTGTAGGTGGAAGCACTACGAATGTTGCAGATAGAGGTGGATTGACAGTGATTAATTCAGGTATTGAGTTTGCAGTCTGGATTGGAGTGGCCTGGGATGACGTGCCAATATCAGTAACTATTACATTAACAGTATTTGAGCCTACAGAAACGCCATTGTATGTATACGTTGTTGAGTCTATACCAACAGCATGTCCGTCGATATTCCATTGGTAGGAATAATCGCCAGTGCCTCCTGTTTCTGATGCGGTCAGTTTTATGCTCTGGCCCTGGTCCATCTTTACTGATGAAGGGGATATAGCAGGAGTGCCTAAAGCGGTATCTACTGTTATCTGGCTTGTGGTTGCTACTACAGGAACATTTGCAACACCATCACTGACAGACACCTCAAATTCGCAATTTAAGGTGTTGGCAGATGGAGTATAGGTAAATATGGAATTTGTACTGGAAGTAAATCCAGGGCAGGATGTGCCGCCCGCTGTGGACCATGTATATGAATATGAACCTGAACCAGATCCACCCATAGCGTTAGCAGCGATGCTTATGCTCTGGCCCACGTCCATTATAACTGGTGTTATTATATTGGTGGTTACTGAGAGTTCTGGATTTACTATTATATTAGCTGTTTGTGTAGATGGATTTGCAGGAGGAGATCCTTGTGCCTGATCGCTTAGCGTCACTATGAATGCGCAGCCTTTAGTAGTACCTGTTGGGTTGTATGTGAATGTATTTGAAGTGCTGGCAGGAGTACTGAAACCAGGACATGAACCTTGAGTGCTAGCTGACCATGAATAGCTATATGAGCCATAGCCACCACTGCCTACAGCAGTTACAACAACATTGCCCTGATTAAGATCTATAGTAACAGGGGAGGAAGGTGTTACAGTTATAGTGGGATATGAATATACTGCGACATTACTAGTGGTTGAGAACGCCGTATTAGGCACTGTGGCGCTGTCATTAACAGAGGCGCAGTAGAATGTGTTTGATGTTGGTGTTGCAGTATATGTTGAAGATGTTGCACCTGAGATTGCAGAATCTGAAGAACATGTACTTGATGTTCCAGAATACCATTGGTATGAATAGGGGCTTGTTCCGCCATTTGGATCTGCAGTTAAGGTAATGCTCTGTCCATTGTCTATTTGAGGAGCAGTAGGGGTTACTGTTGGTGCCATGTCTGCGTTTACAGTAACAGGATTGCTTGGGGCAGAATATATGACATTGCCATTACTGTCTGTTGCCTTTATCTCAAAGTAGTATGTTCCAGGAGTATTAGTAAAGTCTGTTATTGTACAGCTGATTGCATAGTTGTTGATGGTGGTGCACGTTGCCGATCCAACAGGAGCGAATGCATTGCTGCTGCTCCCTCTTGCCTCAAGCAGGTTTTCAGTATATGGAGGCGTGCCTGTATTCATTACGGTGTTTGCAGTCAATGTCTGGCCAATATCTAAAGTTGCAGTTGCACTAGTCGACGGAGCTGTAAAGACCGTAAGCTCTGCAACATTCGAGTCGGTGGTCTGCGGGTTCGCAGCAGAGTCTGTAAGAGTAGCACAGTAGTAGGTGTTGGAACTAGGAGAGACTTGGAAGGTAATACTATTGGAGCTAGTAGAACCGGTATCAACATTTGTTGATGAAGAGCTACATAAGGAATTTGCGCTTGAGTATAGATTGACTGTATATGACGGTGTTCCTGTGCCGATTGGCCAGCTAACCATGACTGTTGATATCCCGTTTGTAGGAAGGCCAGTTTCTATTATGTCATTGGATAGCGTTAAGGTAGGTGTGCCTAGCGCAGTATCTATAGTAAGGTAAGCGTTGGAGGTGTAAGAGGAATATGAACTACCAGTGTAGTAGTTAGTCACCTCTGTGTCTATTTCATATGGAGATCCTGCAGGGGTAAAGTCTACAGTTCCGTTATTTTGGCCGCATATAGAGATTCCGCCGCCTCCTCCGTTAGGAATGGTAAGTTGGTATGTTGAACTGCTTGTTTGGCTTGGAGTATTATAGTTACAAGAACCGTAAGTGGCGGAGCCGTATTCTGAAAAGATTGTATAAGAATAGTCAAAGTTTGTGGCTGAAGGATCGCCTGCGATAGTGAAAGTCGTACAGTCCCCAGCAACATTGCAGCTTGGGTTCGTGGTATTGTCTACAGTAACACTTGTAGGAGCCACACCCTCCGCATGAACAGTACTTATTACCAGAAACAATGACAATGCCAGTACCAGTACGAACATGTTTGCTTTATTTGCCATCCAATATACCTCATAGCTGCTTGTGCCTTTTGGCACTTTGTGTAGCATCAAATGCAGATTCAGAATGCTGAACAGTGTGCACGCGCCTCCAACGCGGGCAGAAATATAGCTTGAGTATTAGTTATAGTAGTATATAAAACTTTCGTTGTGTAATGGCAATCTTATAATACCGGGGATTGTTTTGTCCGAGGGAGATGCAGATATTACTTTACTATTGTAAAGGAGGGAATAAGAACTCAAGAATGCAAGACCGCAACCCATGCCGATGTCAAGGCATGGTTTTTATAACCTAATGGCAAGCGATAGCATATACATAGAAGAGAGTGGTTGAATGCAGGCAATGCCGTGGTGCCCTGTAGAGAGGACTATAGAGACTTACAAGATGCTGGATAGGAAGTCGCTGATGAAGCTCGTCAGGATGAACTGGCGCATGGTTGTGCTGGAGATAGTTGCGTCATCTGGAGAGCCTATGACCTATGGCAGCATAGCAAGAATATCTGGCCTGAGCTCGAGAACCATTTCGAGGATATTAAAGGAGCTCACTGCAGAGAAGCTTCTCGAGAGGAAGCCCATGCCGGGACATGGGGCGAGGGAGGGCTACTCCGCTACAATAATAGGCACGAGGATTTCAACAATGCCATGCCCGATACTGAAGTTCGCCTCGGACAAGATGGAAGAGAAAGCGCGCTGATGCGTTTTTATCTCATATATTGTTCAGACGGAGCTTCACTTCGTCTGTGGTGAGCCTTGTCGTGAGAAGGGGTATCTTCTCTATCTGGCTTATCTTTATCGCCAGCTTGTCCACCTGGTCAACATTCTGTATGACTACAAGCCTGGGCTTCAATGGAGCGACCCTGATTACTACCATCGGACTCCTTCCTGTGCTGACCTGGTCGAAGACGAATGCGCGCTCGTTGGTTGTTCCGAAGAGCTTAGGGTATTCGCTAGGCGAGATCTCCAGGATCACCCTTAGCGAGTCGATAAGAGTATAGCCGAACAGTTTCATGTTGTCGAGGACACTGGGATTCGAGACTATCTTCGCGTCTATGAGCCTTGCAAAATCAACGCCGCTTATGGGTGCGGAGAAGTCGTGGATAATGTAGAAGGGGGTCTTGGCTTCCTCCTTGTTGAATTTCTCAAGATTCCTTATTATCTCGCCGCCGCGCTGCTGGTCTATGGTTATCAGAGCCGTTACAAGCCTCTTTATGATGCCGACTCCCGGAGAGGCTCTCCTGTTTCCCTCGTAATCGCTTATTGTAGACGTAGATATCTTGAGATGCTTGGCAAGCTCGATCTGGGAGATGCCGAAGAGCTCTCTCCATTTCTTCATTGTTGATCCGGGGCTCTCAGAGAGGGTTATCTCCCCGGCTATCCTCTCCTGAAGAGTGTCCATGCTTAGCTTTCAGCACTCCTTTTATTAAGCTTATCTATCTGACGAAGTATAATTCGTGCAGGGTGCCGGGAGCCTTGCTATATAATATAGTATATACTGCGGCCTTTTTGTACTGCGGCTTTTGTACTTCAACTTGTACCGCAACCTGGCAGCGGCGCGGATTCTGCAGATTACGCTTATATGTGCTCCAGGAAAAGTCAGTCTGATGGGAATAAAGCCGCTTGGTGGCAAGCCATGCCATCTTGCAATACGGGAAGTCAGGGAAGAGGTCGCGCCGCTGCTAAGGCTGGCAAGAGAGTGCGAGGGAGACCTGCCCAGCCTTGAAGGAAAAGTACACAAGGCCGAGGATCTTGCAAGAATGGGATTCAGGGCTGAAGACTCTATGCGGCTTCTCCTTGCCGCGATAGCTAGAAACACTGCAGGGGAGGTCATGCTCGGAAAAGCGTCATCGGAGCACTTTGAGAAGTTGGCAGTCATAGACAGGATTGTCATGATAGCGTCACGCGTAATGAGGAAAGAGGTTGTGGATATGGATGCCGCGAACGAGCTCTCAGTATCGGGCTTTACTGGCTTGTTTATCGAGGCCCAGGGCCAGTGACTTGAATGAAGACTACATGTGGAAAACAGTTTTCTATTGCTCTAGGAGAGATAAGAAAGGAAGTTGCTCCGATGCTTATGCTTGCAAGATCACTTGAAGGAGAGGGCCCGGATCTCCGTGGCAGACACTTGCACGCAGAGGAACTGCTAAGGATTGGCATATGCCGGAGCGATGCGATGCGATCAGGCTTGCAGCGTGCGCAAGGGAATCCGCGGCTGAAGTGCTCCTGATCAATGCCACGGAATTCTCTGCAAAGAGGGAGGTATTGGAGAGTGTTCTCAGGCTGGCGATCAGGACTGCGTGCAGGGGAGAATCAGATGCACATGCTTCTGCAGAACTCTCGCAGGCCCGATAACTTTCCAAGACCGTGCTATCCTTGCGGGGTCCTGCTCATCCTTTCCTTTTCCCGCGCTTGGGCTTTCTCCTTGGCCTGGCCCTTGAGGCTTTTCCTTGCTTGCGCGTATGTCTTGCAGCGCCCCTAGAATCTATCTCGCGGTATATCTTGTTTATATCCGCTTCGGTTTCCTTTGCTGACTGTTTCGGCTTCCCCTTTGTAATCAAGCCGTATATGATGAGGGCAAAACCTAACAGGAGAAGGACACCGCTGACAAGGCCGAAGCTGAAGATGTTTCCGTTCGTAAGGGTTACCTGCGATGCTGGTTTTATCAGGAACGTGTAGGCCACCAAGGACTCGTACGTGCCGTTGTTGCTGAATATGGCGTAGTACGGGCCTGCCGGAAGCGTGCTGCTGTTCATAGAATATTTAGGCATTGGGAAGAGCGCCCCGTACGCGGGCTGGTATGGGTACACGCCAACGGAAGTGTTGTATGCTATGTAGACTGCGCCTTTTCCCTCAAGTGCAACGGCCCTTGAGTAGAGCGTGTTTACGGAATTGGAGCTGCTGCCGAGGGATTGATATGCAGAAAGGTTGAGCAGGTAGAAGTTGATACGCTGCGTGGAGTTGTACTCAAATTCAAAGAAGCTCGTCTGGTTGAGGGTGAGGGGCAATATTGCTGCTGTGCTCCCGTTTACATAGACTTCGCTGCTGATGGTGTTGTTTGCCGTGGATATTCCTGCAAGGAACTGCTGGCCTGATTCGTATGCGGATATGCCTCCGAGCAGTACAAGGAGAAGTCCTAAGCCGAGGAGCCGCAGGTTCATGACCTATCATTTTCTGCGCAGTTATTTAAAGATGAGCGCCCCTACTATAGCAGGTGGCTAGATGGCGGAGAAGGTGCAGACTGGGGTAAGCGGCCTTGACAAGATGCTCTATGGCGGAATACCTGACAAGAGCATGGTTCTGCTAAGCGGAGGGCCTGGGGCAGGGAAGACACTGCTCTCGTTTGAATTCCTGTACAGGAACGCGAAGATGGGCCATACAGGAGCGTTCTTTGCGCTTGAGGAAGAGCCGGGGCAGCTGGTAAACAACGTAAAGGCAGCATTCACAGAATTGACTGATATAGACGATGTGCTGAATTCAGGGAAGCTAGTGATAAACGCAGAGACCCCCTCAGAGGACCTTATAAACGATTACGATGAGAAATCGAACTTCGAGTTCGGGAAGGTCATGGCTGACATTGAATCCGTGATAACATCCACTAAAGCCGAGAGAGTCGTCATAGACTCGGTCTCGGTGCTTGACATAATGATAAGGAATCCAACGCTATACAGGAAATACATGCTTGCGATGCTCACTAACCTGAGAAGGCTCGGGGTGACTGCGCTCATGACCATAGAGCTAGAGTCTCCGGAGAGGGACAAGCTCGTGTTCAAGCCCGAGTATTTCATATTCGACGGCATAATAGCCCTCTACCAGACAGGCGAGGAGTCGAGGAGAATGCTGGCCTCAGAGGTACTTAAGATGAGGGGCACAAGGCACAGCTTTGTAACCACACCGTATGACATCACCTCTTCTGGCTTCAGGCTCTTCGCAGCAGAGGACATAGCCCCTTATTGATCTGATACGATGCAGGGCA
>JAJZKP010000006.1 GCA_021804105.1 Microcaldota archaeon
GGTATGTTTATCGTATCCTTTATCGTGTGTATATAGTACAACCACTCACCAATATAGACTGTAAAATAGGCGAAAAATATGCAATAGTTTATGGTAAGAAAGGTATTTATATGCTATCTAAGGGTACCTGATCGTGTCATGCTGAACGCCCTTATCTTGGCTTTCTTGAGAACCTTTTTGAGTGCGATGTCATTGGTACATACAGCATAACCGGCTTTCTTGGCGTAGTTGGTTATCCAGCCGTCCACAGGGGACATGTCCTTGACTATCTCAACGTTTGACAGAGGTATTAGCAACAGCGCTGCCGATGCATATTTGCTGAACTTTTCGTGCCTGGCCTTTATCGCTTGGAGTTCCCTCAGTATGCCTTCCGATACAACCGGAAGGTAATAGGGGGACTTTTCCCTTGCAGCTTGGAACGGGTCCTTGTTGTTTGTTAACGAGAAGATTATGGAGCTGGTATCCAGGATCAAGTAATGCATACAAATAATAAGCATTGCGTATATAAAGGCTATTCAGGGAGGTATTAATGGTACTTCAGAGTCTGATAGGTGCTCTAAATACTGATTCCTTCAGGATAATGAATTTGCTTGCAAATCCAGTCCTGAATGTGATAATGTATTATTGGGCCAAGAGCTATCTTATAGTTCTGCCACTCATAGCCATTTTCCTGCTCTTGAGGAAAGACAAGAAAGTCTTCACATTCGCAATTGCAATAGTGGCAATGTATCTTGTATCAGACCTGATAAAGATTGCAGTCAAGGAACCCCGGCCATGCAGCGTTGCTGATTTGTCATGGATACATACGTACGGGGGGTGTGAGTCAGGATTTAGCTTCCCGTCTAGCCACGCGTCTACACTGACAGGGCTTGCAATATTCGTAAACGGTTACAAGTATCTAAGGGTTGCATATTGGGTATGGCTTTTCTTTGTGCTCTTCGGAAGAGTCTATCTTGGAGACCATTATTTTACAGATGTAATTGCAGGGATGGCCTTGAGCGTGGTTCTCGCATGGCTAATAAATAGGTATAGAAAGCCGGTGAATGACTTCTGCGAGAAGGTTTTTGACAGGATAATTGGGCTCTTTTACCATAAGAAGTGGTTTGCAGGGGGAGTAGAATGACCGACCTGGATATATATGCCGAGGAGCTGATACACCATTACGAACATCCCAACAATAAAGGGGAGATTGCAAAGCCCAGTGCCAAGATGCATGAAGAGAATATTTCATGTGGTGACAAGATAGACATATTCCTGCTTATAGAGGATGGGAAGGTAAAGGATGTGAAATTCCATGGCAGCGGATGCGTTATCTCCATGGGTACGGCAAGCATGCTGACAGATGAGATAAAGGGGAAGAACCTTGCAGAAGTGGAAAAGATGGATAAGGCAGGATTGCTCAAGGTCATAGGCATAGATCCAGGGCCTGTAAGAATGCACTGCGCTACGCTTTCCCTCAGGGCCATCAAGAAGGCCGTTCTTGAATACGAGAAGAAGCCTGTTGACACCGCTACAAAAGAGCTCTGATTTACACTATCCTAAGTCCAACGCACTTGCTGTGGGAACCTTTATTCGCGAGTGCATTAGGCGCAAAACCGCCTATTTCCTCCGGGCTCTGCCGCTTCGTATCCGGGTTCCTTAAAATATATATCATTCAGTATAATCTTTACGTCATCCAGACCGCTGGAAAAGCCATAATATATATTATGCCAGATATGAAATAGATATGCATAGCCCCATCGTCTAGTGGCCAAGGACAATGGGCTTTGGACCCATGAACACCAGTTCGAATCTGGTTGGGGCTATTTACGTTTTGGGTAATAGAATAGGCGTAATGCTTACTTAATCGATGCTGTGCTGCCAATGTCTATTTCACTGTGTATGATGGATTGCCACCATAATTCATGCCAACGATGACACTTCCTTCAAGTACGTGCGGGTTTTCCAGGGCAGCATCCAGGGGCTTGGAGCCGGTATATCCATTGCCAGTACCTTGCATTACATTAGACAGGAAAATAAAGTATTTTCCATCTTCACCTATCCTTTCTATGTGTGCTACTATTTCGTCAACCTGAAGTTTGACCTCGATACCCAGATTTATAGTAAATGGTTGGACGACTCCCTTAGCAAATGCAGATCCGTACCATCCACGCCCATGATCCCTGAGCACAGATTGAAGGTCTCCCGTCGATTCTGCCTTGATCGCCTTTCCTACTAGCACCATAAAGTTTAGTAGCTGCGATAGGTCAAAGTCTACCAGTATTATGTCTTTTGGTCTAGGATTGAGGTTGTTTAGGAGCACAAGATGCTGGTTGCCGCCTCCACATACGCCGACATATCTAGTTATGCCATTTGACGAAACAACCTCGTTTATATCGCTCAAGAATTCAGGGGTGAAAACTTCGTTAGTAGTAGGGAATATTGGTGCATGCAGATCGCGTACTCGCGGATCATATCCATTGACGGGGCCCAATTGTCCGACTTCCAGCCGCCTAAGCGCGTCTGTCAAAGTGGCGTCAGGAACGACCGTTATGCCGCCCGTCTTGCTTCCAAGCTTACCTTCCTGATTTAATATGACATATTCCTTTACTTCGGCCCTGAATTGGTTTGCATAGTTCTCTAGCCGCTCCCTGTTGCGCCTCCTAACTTCCGGATTTCTATTACGCATCGCTCCGTGTGCCATATACTATCAACTATATGATATTGCGTTTTTCTCATATAATAGCATTAGCATGCTGTTGAGGACTACATTTATCATATATATGCATTTTTAGGGCATAGACATCTGACCAAAGGCACTGCACAACTAACAACGTAGAACGATTGGCTTATAAATGGAGCTTGCGCAATTACATCTGCTGTATTATGCAGGAATAGATTTCGCATGTATTCATCAACTTCAATCAGCTTCATATTCAATGATGAGACGAGGTATTTCTGACTTGTGATGATTAAGAGAGTCTCTGAGATATTTTCAGTATTAGGCTTGTAGCATCAGAGGATACATTTATAAATAGTGGGAGAGGATAGCATATCATGCAGATTGTGACTCAGTACATGGCTCTTTCTCTCAGTTGCAGCACTACTGCTACCGCGCCATACATGCCAGCGCGCGCTGCGGCATAGTGGCACTCGGCTTTTGTGATCATTATGCAAGAATCTATATCTAGAGAGCACCCTGATTTGCCGAGCCAAGGCAAAGTCCTTGTCAAGGTGGGCACAAGCAGCATAACAGATAACGATGGCCTGGATCTCAGAGTGCTGAGCAACCTTGCCGATAATATCGCATGGTTGTGGGATCAGGGCAATAAGTTTGTGATAATAACTTCCGGAGCGAGGGTTCTTGGGGAGATGAGCGGGATAAAGGATTCCAGGACTGCCGCGGGGGTTGGGCAGCCGATGCTCATGGAAGCGTACAGGAAAGCATTCGATACTTATGGCATACAAATAGAGCAGTTGCTGCTTGAGAGCACCCACTTTGACAGAGGGGTAATGGGACTCCTTAACAGGAACAAAGTAAAGAATATTATTCATGCGATAAGCACCGCATGGAGCGAGGGCGTTATCCCGGTGGTAAACGAGAATGACCCAGTAGCTACGGAGAGGACCACATTAGGCGATAATGACAAGCTTGCAAGGAGAATATCACGGGCAATGGATGTTGACATTACAATATTCCTTTCTACTGTTGACTCCAGGAACGGCAGAGGAGGGGCAGGTTCAAAGGCGATCGAGATACGCAGGATACTTAGGGCAGGAGGAAGCGTGATGCTAGTTGATGGAAAGCGGCAGGACGTGGTCAAGAAGGTTCTTGAAGGAGATGTTATAGGCATAAGGAACGCACAGGAGTTGATTGAGCTGCAGAGGAACAGGAATGGAATCAGGAACAGGATAAGAAATGCGCTTTCTAATAGGACTTGGCAAAATTAGCCCTCTCGACAGCCTGCTTTCCGCAGTAAACGCATTTTCCATTGATCTTCTTCTGGTCTAATGGTATGTTGGTTATCTTCGCTCCGGTTTCCTCTTTTATCTTGTCCTCGCATGTAACATTTCCGCACCATGGAGCGCTAACTATCCCTTTCTTTTCTGACAATATATCCTTGAGATCCGAATAATCGTCTGCCATGTGTATCATTGCCTTCATCGCGTGCTCGGCCCTTGAATAAAGGTTTTCTTGGATATGTTCTACAAGATCCTTGACAGACCTGTTCACAGATGCCGCGTCTGTTTCCTGTTTCTCCCCAGTATCACGACGCACCAGTATCACTTTATTATTCTCGAGTTCCCTGGGGCCCAGTTCTATTCTTATTGGAATCCCTTTTAATTCCCATTCATTGAACTTGAACCCTGGAGAATAGCCCTCCCTGTCGTCTACCCTTACTCTGTATTCTGCTTTAAGCTGCTCTGCAATGCTCCGTGCATACTCAAGGACTGCGGCGCTGCCATCCTTCTTCAGTATTGGTATAATGATAACTTGTATGTTAGCAAGCTTAGGGGGTATAACCAAACCTTTGTCATCTCCGTGAGTCGCAACCATGACCCCCAATTCGCGCGTTGTTATCGCATAGGTATTCTGCCATGCAAATTGCTGCTTCTCTTCCTTGTCAAGGAACTTTATCTCGAATGCCTTTGAGAAGTTTTGCCCATCCAGATGGAAGTCAGGGCCTTGTATGGCCCATCCGTCAGGGAGTATATGCTCTATACTGTAACTAGCCAGTGCGCCTGGAAATGTTTCTTTCCTGCTCTTTATGCCTATTATACCAGGAATTGCTAGATATTCCTTAAGTATCTTATTGTATATCCCAAGTATGACATCTCTCTCTGCCTTTGAGTCTGCCTCTGTTGCGTAAACTGTATGACCCTCATTCCAGAGGAATTCCCTTGATCGTATAAATGGCGTGGGGTGCTTGAACTCCCATCTCACGACATTGTTCCATTGGTTGAATCGCAATGGCAGATCTCTCCATGACCTTATACGTTTAGAGAAATTCCGGTACATTATTGTCTCAGATGTGGGCCTTATAGCGAGCTTTTCATCAAGCTTTGAGTTTCCTGCCTCAGTAACCCATGCAACTTCTGGAACGAATCCCTCAAAGTGCTCCTTCTCCTTAAGGAGCAATCTCTCAGGTATGAATAGCGGAAAGTAAACATCTTCGATTCCGTCCTTCTTGAACTCTGCATCAACAGCATATGTGATCTTCTGCCATGCATAGTAAGCCGCAGGAAGGAAGACTATGCACCCAGACACATCGGAATAATCAATGAAGTCTGATTTAAGCAGTGCTTGAGTATACCATTCAGAAAAGTTATCCGCCTTCTTCACGGTAAGCCCATTAGGGTTTGATCTCTCTGCCTTTTCCATACAATCATTCCAGTATCGTGCCAAGTTCTATATCCAATTGCCTTCTGCTCTTATAAAGTATTGAGTACATGCCCACTTCCTTAGCTCCCAAGACATTTTCTATTTGATTGTCTATGAACACGGTCTCCGTTGGCTTAAGTCTCATCCTGTCAAGTACAACCCGATAGATCCTGTGGTCAGGCTTGCGCAGATGGAGGTCGCAAGATGCAAACCTGTAGTCAAAGAGCTCCTTGCCCAGCATCTTCTTGAAAAGTGCATACTTTGATGCGTCTATGTTGGTTATATACGCAGTGACGTATTCCTTGTGCAACTGGGCTATCAGGTCGGTCACATCCTGATCTATTGTAACGAATTTTGAGTAATAATGGTACCACTGAACGTCTTTGGGGCGGATGCCCAGTTTCCTGGAAATCGCGTTCTCGAAGTCTTTTACGCGCATATTGCCTTTCTCGAACATGGGTATGTTGGCTTCTATAGTGCCACTAACGAGCTTCGGCGTCTTGCCAGAGAGATTAGCCAAGTAAATTGTATACTCATTATCAGGGAACTTGGTTATTACTCCGCCTATGTCGAATATGACTGCCTTAATCGCCCCACACATCAAATCACAAGTACTTGACAGTAAACAATTATATTAGATGCAGGAAGGCCGCTACCTTCTTCGCCTTGTGGCTCTTCCCTTACGTGTCATGGTCTTTCTTGCTGCAGGCGATCTGGATCTTCTCGTCGTAGATGATCTAGCACTTCTTTTAGCAGACCTTTTTCTAGAAGATCCTCTCATTACGATCTTTGCGCCTGATCTCCTGCCTGCTGCTGGCCTTGAAGTTGATGCTATTCTGGTCTTCTTCCTTACATAGGCATACCCAACCGAGATTGCTATGATTATTACTGCGCCGATGGCGTAAGGCAGCGGCGAGGATCGCGGGGCTTGCGCTGTTATTGTTATTATCTTTGCAACTCCTTCCTGTATGTTTGCACCACTACCAGAAAGCGAAGGCGAATTCGAGACTACAACTGCTTGAATTATTCCAGTCCACTGAGTTCCGGGAGTGTTGTTCTTTGATGATGGCACATACACAGTAACATTCACTGTGAATTCAGAGCCAGGGGTTATTGTGCCGTTCATGGGATTTGCAGTTACTGTTGGAACCACGGTATTGGGCGTTGCAGACTGGAATTGTGGAGGAGGTATTATCTGAAACTTAATAGGGGTTGATCCGCCATTGACCAGCGTGAATGAGACAGAGTTGCTGCTGCCTATGCTGACATTTGTATGCAGTTGACCGGCTATCTCTCCAAACTGGGCATAAGCAAGTGATGACATGGCAGAAAGAGTGAGTATCAGAACCACTAGCTGCAGTTTTATACCCAGGTATGACATCCAATCCCTATCAGCAAGAATTCTCAATAAGTATGTTCTGCGTGTATGTGCCTCCGGCAGTTCCTGCAGGAACCCCAAGCCCGAAGAATACATTTGCTGAAGTTGAAGTGGTTATTACATTTGGGGCAGCTATGGCTATGTTGCTGTTGGTTAGTGCGTTTGAGAGCGGCGTGCCCGAGTATGAAGACTGGGGTGAGGCACTATAGAGGGTATTGCTTACAGGTATAACATTTGAACCTGGGCCAAGCCAGTCGCCAAGGGTAGCACCAGATCCTCCAGTTCCCTCAATTAATATGTTTGCAGCAACATTACCACCATTGTCAGTATCAGTAACAATTTGATTGGTATTATACGTGGCGGTCGGTGTTAGGGTTCCGAAGCTAATGGAGCTAGGGGAGAGGCTTATATAGCATACGCCTTGCACCACTACATTAGCCACTACATTAGCAGTCTGGATGTTGCCGGAGCACGAGTTCTCCAGTTGTATTGTCTGTGTGTATAGTCCTGCAGCAGTACCTGAAGGTATTGAAACGCCAAGATATATGTTTGCAGATGTGCTTGGGTTAACAGTATTTGGAGCTGTTAGTGAAATGGATGTAGAAGCAAGCGTGTTTGATAGCGCCGTGCCCAAGTAGGATGGTTGCGAGGCTGCATTCCAGTCAGTCTGTCCTACTGGTATTGTATTGGATCCAGGCCCGGTCCAATATCCCAGCGTCGCTCCACTTCCGCCTGTTCCTGCAATATAGAGCGTTGACGCGGCATTGCCACCGTTGTCTGTATCAGTAACCAAGGTGTTTGTATTGTCAGAGCTGCCTGGAGGCAGGGATGGAAATGTGAATGCAGACGGAGTGCCGCTTGTAAAGCATGTGTTCGAGACAACCACATTGGCAACCACATTGCCGGTATAAGTGGCAGCATTAACTGAAAGTGAGACAACCATGGCAAAGGCCAATGCAGACATTGAGATTAGCGCATACAGTAATGTAAGTTTGGTTTTTAGTTGGTTCTTCCCATTTCGCACTATAAGCACCTGATAGCCTTCTTTTTTATAGATAGGGAGAATTTATAAATTGCTATGTAAGTAAATGATGGCGCCTACAGGCATTGGAATCAGAATCCTGGCTGTCGCGAAAGATTTAAATGATAACAGAGCAAGTCTTTATGGCTATGATATGAACAGTGCTGCAAGGAGACGCTTGTTACTGAGCCTGCTGCTTGCCTTTGCAGGCATGCAGACAGCTGGGCTCTTCTCAGCGTCATCAGATGGCAGCGTTACAGCCTCGGTAAATGTCACGTGCCCGTTTACAATAACTCCTGCGGCAGCTGGAGCATACGCTTGGGGAGGAAACGTGCTGCTGAATTATTCTGCGCAGGCAACAGTACCATGTTCCATACCAAGCCCATCTGGATATCTTAGTTTATATTATGCCTCAAATTCCATGTTGGCTTACAAGGAACAGATAGGCATTGGCAGTATATCCTACAATTCTCCTCAACAAGGTAATGTATTACTCGATACGGCCCTGGTGCATGCTGGAAACTATATAGCGTTCTTCAATCTGACCGCATTCGGAGAGGTAATATCAGCAAACCAGGTGGTAGCGTTAATTGCACCTGCAGCAATAAACCTTACTGGAGCAAAAATAGGAAGTCCAACTGTGCAGGGCTCGCCATTCTCGCTCTCTGCAAGATTCCTTAATACAGGCACTCTTGCTTCAGGGAACTTCGTGTTTTATGCTAGAATATCGGGGCCTTCCACTAACGCATTGCTTTCCTACGCAGAATCTGCGTTGAGCCCAGGACAGTCTGAGAATGAGACTGTTGCGGTTGCAGGTTATTCGCAGTATGTAGGCACATACAACTTCTCTGCTTATGCAGTTTATGGGAATAACATACGTACGGACACAATAAATGGTACCTATGTTGTCATAGCCCCGCGGCTGCTTCAGAGTGGCGGACTGCCACCGACAAACTTGTCCGTTGTTACTGTTGCTGTTCTGCCTACACTAAGTGTACAATATGTGCCGTTATATACAACCATAACCTCAGGGAGCTCTGCTGTTGCACCTATGGTGCTGCAGAATACAGGCACGTCTGTTGAGAGAGTGCATCTGAGCCTTCCGGATACGTACAAGAACGTTACATACCTTTCTACAAGCAACCTTACAATACCGTCAGGCCAGAGCTTATCCGCAAGCTTGACCTTCTTATCAACCCAGGGTACTACGCCAGGCACATATGTTATCCCAGTAGGCATAACCGCCACGTCGGACGGCAAGACTATAAACTCGACGCAATCGTTTGTATTTTATGTGTACAATAGCACAAACCAGTTTTCTGGGATAATGAACCAGATAAGCATGCTCGACAACGGCACGATAGCTCAGGGAACAATACAGGCAACGGCATATGAGGGCCTGAAGAACGCTACTTTGGAGACGCTATTACCCCAGAGCATTGCGCAGAGCAGGTCGGATATAAGCGCCTATGGCATACCTAACAAGGTATCCGAGGAAAACGGCTATTATGTTATAACGTGGTATGTTGGGAATATATCTGCAACCGCGGGAGTCTTGGCGTATTATGAGATACAGAACCCCAACCCTGCACTGCTCGGGCTCCCCATACAGAATATGCTTTCCGAGAGCTCTTCCGTGCAGGCGTCATCTCTTCTCAAGGCCATAGAGTTCACAGTACCAGAATTGTATACGAATTCGACCAACCATTTAAGCGTTGAGGTCATGTATACGGGCACTAAGCCGCAAGACGTGTATTTCTATCTCACGGGGCCTATTGGTATTCCCATAGTCAACAGTTCTCGTGTGGTGCTTGCAAGACCTAACGAGCTGCTGGACCAGCAATTCAGTGTACTAACCAACTCCTCGACAGGAACTCTTGTGTTCTATGCATACGTAATAACCAACGGTGCAAACCTGACTTACACGCTGCCAGTAAGAGTGGTTCCTAAGACCAGCCAGCTAAGTCAGGCAGAACCTGAGAACCCAGAGATACTAAGGTCAGAATATGCTGGTTTGGCCGGATTGCTGATTGCAATGGCTTTGATGGCCTTTGTAGGAGTTAAGTATCGGAGAGGAAGAAGAATCAAGTATGACAGGAATAGGGCTGCAAGGCTGGTGCTTATGCGTGAAAGGATAAAGAGAGAGATGGGCCAGGAGGATGGCGCCGGGCAAGAGTAATATATCTTTTTATGTTAAGTTGAGTAGATAATGATGCGACCTCTGGTTCTATATTTCGTATCTGCTCTCCTTCTGCTACTCTTTTCCTTGTACACATATGATGCTTACCATATCTCAGGCGCTCATACAAACGCATCGCACAGCTGGAGAACTACTACGATACTCGATGAGAGCACGCAGATGTACAGCTATGTGGTGAGCGGTGGAGGGATAGGTTTTACAGGAGGCAATAGCACAGTGTCATCTTCTCTGTCTACGACTAGCTCTGCTGTTACAACGGTAAGCGGCACCCCCACTACAACTACCGCGCAAACTAAATCAACAACTCCTACTACCTCATTAACAACTACCTCTACGACTACAACAACCGTGCCAAATGTAATCACTTCGACCACTCCGGCAACGACCATGCCGCAGAACTCGCTACAAAATTTCACTACTTCATTCTACGGAGCAGGGCTTCCCCAGAACGCGCTCTGGAGCGTATACTTAGGAGGGGTGCTCAGGTCTTCGACATCGGTTTTCATAAACTTTACCGGCCAGTCCGCTAACACGGTCTACAGCGTATTAATTCCAAATGTTACATACCAGAACTCGACTTTTGCCCCGTCTCCCAACTCAGGGAACGTCGTTTCCGGATTCGAGTACAGGATAGCGTTCAATGCCCTGGCAAAGGCAACATCCGGCACAAATTCCATCATGACTACCGTAGACCAATCGCCGAGTAATAATTTTACTGGTGCGCAGAGCGAGATACTGATCACAAACGCCACAAACATGTTGCGGGAGAGGTTGCGCGGCAGAACCCTGGATGGAATAACAGTGAACCTTACCGCAGCAGGATTATATCTGAGTATTAACGTCTTAAACAGGACAACGGTGCCATCAGGCTATGCGCCGGTGCCAAGCCCGGTATATAGCTTCATACGCATAAACGGCACGGCTACCAAGGACGGAGTGGTGAACAACATAGATAATTACATAAGCAACGTTACATACAATTTTTCTGTGCCTATAGATTGGGTGCAACAGCAGCATATCAGCAGCGGTAACATCAGGCTCTTTAAGTATGTGCAGGGTAACTGGACTGCACTGCCGACAAGTTACGTAGGATCGAACACAACCTCATATTTCTACTCAGCGCTCTCAAGTTCTTTTTCCGGATATGTAGTTGGATACACAACCGCAAACACAGTTTCTGTCTCAGATACGATTACACTCGCGGCAACAAGCGGCTATACCACATACTTCTTCGGAGTTGGATATTCTGCAATGAGCGGAGCGGGGCCGTTGCCTTCGTTAATAAGCTGGACTAATGACACAAACATGACACTGGTACTGAACTCAGGGAAGCCAGGTGATCGGTATGCAAACTACTCATCGATAGGCCACCAGACCAGCAGTTCAGGGACCTTTACGCTAGGCTCAGGAGCTTCGGCATACGACGGCGCACTCTCCGCAGTAGGGGCTAATGTCGTATTCACAGGGAACAATGTAAACGGCGTCCTCTTTTTAAAGAATGGGACCGGAAGTCAGAGCCTCACATACAGCGTAACAGCAGCCAATAGCTTTGTAGTGCTCGTAATGACTGATGGCGGTTCTGTCTTCACGTCGAATCCGACTCCGCCTAGTAGCGGCTGCACTTGGGTTACTTCCCAAGCAGAGGAGAGCACATTTGCCGAGGCGGAGGTGGCGGTGTGCTCAGCTTCCACGAGCGGTTCGAAGACAATTAGCTTCACCTCATCTAAGACAGCCGATGCCGCTGGTGCCATAGCCGCATATGTCTTCCCGCCATATTCAATCACGCTTGATGACAGCCCCACAACAGGCAACATACTCACCGGAGGCGTGACCTATAGCAACGGCGCAAAAGCAAACCTTATCGGAACGAATACGCTGATTGCAAACGCACCATATGGATATACATTTAATTCCTGGTCCACAAGTTCCACTTCCAATATAATCATAGCTAATACACTTTCGGACAATACCGCGGTGACTATAGAAGGAAGCGGAACGGTAACCGCAAACTACATAACATATTTTAATGTATCCCTCTCATCATGCCCTACGGCAATACTGCTTGATTCAGGCCAGTCGGTATCGTGCACTGCGATAACATCCAACGGTGTTACGCCTTATACGTATAACTGGCTTGTAAGCGCACTTAATAATCTTCAATACATAGTTGCCAATCAGCTCTATAGCGGCCTTACCTTATCATCGAACACAGTAACGTTCACCACAAACTCGTTGTTTGTGGATCACTCTCCTGAGCAATTCAACGTGACCGTGACAGATGGAAGTTCTGTGACGATAAATTCCACTTACTCCGGAAATTTTCAGGTTGCGAGCGCACTCGCACCTTCCTGCAATCTTCCCGGAACCTCTGATTCAGGCCAATGGTATACGCTCACATGTTCGTGGGCAGGCGGATGGGCAAATTACAACGCAATATGGTACATTGGCGCTCCTGGCAATAGCTGCGCTCAGGACAGTTCCAATGTACTTGCATCTTACAACGGCATAGCGGTCCTATCCCATTCGCTGTTAGTTTCACCGACTACATCAAATAGTTATTGTATAAAAGTCTCCGATTCTGCGACAACGCCTGAAACTGCGAACTCCGTATCCGGCAATATTGTGGTCGATAGTGCGCTCTCTGTCACGGCGAGCCCGGCAACTAACACAGTAACGCAGGGTGCAAACGCAGTGATATCAGGCAGCGTATCCGGAGGCACCGCAAGTTACTTTTATCAATGGCTTGCAGAAGCACCGCTAGGTTCCATGACAGCGTGCACTAACAATTGGCAGGGGGGGACCTGCGCTGGAAATGTACTGACATATACGCAGAATACGGTCTTGTCTTCTGACATAGATGCGCTGGTTAATATAACAGTTAATAGCGGTGTCACACTCACGACAAACGGATACGCGATATGGATAAGCGGAAATTTAATCAACAATGGCAATGTGATGGCAGGCAATACAATCCCGAATAGAGGTTCGTCATCGCTTAACGTGAACCAACCATTATCATTTGCAGGATCAGGCGCTGGAGGAGGAGGCGGGGGTATAGGATACAATGGTAATATCGGAAATAGCACATTGGCAGATGGCGGTGGCGGTGGATTTGAAAGTGGAAACGGCGGAAATGGAGGGACACCGGCTGCACCGAGTATCACCAATGCAAATATAGTAAACTGGGAGGGGAGCAACGATTTCGTGAACTACTTTCTTAGCGGTACAGGAGGAAATGGAGGCGTTAGTGGACTTTGTCCCGGGGGAAATTGCTATAATAGGGGCGGCAATCCCTCATATGGACTGTATATACAGGCTTCTGATATAGTCAATAGTGGTAATATAATTGCTACGGGTTTTAGTGGCAGCAACCCGAACAGTAACCCAACAGGCGGTGGTGGGGGCTCAGGAGGCGGATTTGTCCTTCTGTCGTATAACGGAGTGTGCACCGGATGCGCTGCAAACACAATAGTTACTGGTGGCAGTGGAGGCACAGGTTACTTTGGGGGTGGAAACGGTGGCACAGGTGGCAACGGAAATGTTGTAACATATAACTACGGAAACTCACCCCCATTGGTGCCTGGCCTTAGTGCGGCGGAGGGCAATGCTCTTTGTGGAAATACTGCTAACACTATAAACTGCAATTTTGCAACTAACAGCCTCACCGCCACAGGCAACTATATCTTCATGCTTCGGGTCACCGATTCGGCGACATTTCCGGTTACAGTGGACTCGGGCCTTGCGAATGTGATCGTGCAGTCACCATCAAATAACTGCCAGATAAGCCTTTCCCCCGGAGCAATCTCATTCGGTTCCCTGAACCCGACAGCAAGCACAGCAACGCAGGATACAATAACAGATAAAAACAACGGTAACATAGCGGCAAATATCCTGATATACGGAACGAACTGGATTGGTACTGGCTCGAACGCCTTCGGCGTTAGCAATACAGTATGGTCAGGCACGCTGAATCTACCTTTTGCGAGTGCAAATGCACTAACTTCGAGCGCAATACTAACTCTGTTGACGGTTGGCAGTAGTAGCAGTGCAAACATCTTTATAGGTGCAGAAGTGCCTGGCGGCGCGGCAGGGGGAATATACACACAGAATATAATAATAGAGAATAGCTGCTAGTAGAAAGGAATAAAGATGACTATGCTCTAATGAGTTATACCACTTCCATGGGGTTGTGGCGTAATCTGGCAGCGCGGCAGGCTCCAGATGTTTAAGAAATCTATGAGCAGAAATGCGATGATGAAGATTTGGAGCGATGATTTGTGATCAGGCGTTACCTGCATGTCGGGGTTCAAATCCCCGCAACCCCAGACACTTCATAATATGCACGCACATAAGTAGTGTCATCAAGAAGATATGTAGGTTTTAGGGAAGATAGTCGCAATATTTAAGATATAATGCTGCGATATGTTTTACGTTGTTTTACGTGCGGAAAACATATGTAATGAGGGTATGCTCCACGAAAGGAGGGGTAGGTAAGACTACAGTGGCAATAAACCTTGCTACTTCCCTGCAGCTACGTGGATACAATGTGCTTATTGTAGATGCAGATAGTATAAATCCGTGCGTGGGACTTTATATGGGCCTGCAGGATGTCAATGTAGGCACTTTTGAAGTGATGCGTGGCAAGATAGATGCAAGAAGAGCGATAATTCCGCATCCTGTGACGGGTTTGCATATACTCCCAGGGAGGACAGGTTCTGAAGACGCCAAGTATACAAAAGCGCAGGTCTCACAATTCTTTAAGACAATAGTAGCATTAGGTTATGATTTCATTATAATAGACACGCAGCCAGGCATAATGTTTCCAGATAACCTCGATGCTTATGATGAGGGTCTCATTGTGACCTTGCCTTTTGAGGCAAGTTGCCTGAGTGCGCTCAAGATGTCGCAGCTATATTCGAAGAAGAACCTGAAGACAAACGTGGTTGCTAACAGGATAAGGGGAAAGAGATACGAATTGAGCCTGAGGGAGATAGAAGAACTCACGGAGAACCATGTAATAGCGTCTCTGCCTGAAGACGAGAAAGTTGATGTCAGTATTGCAGAGCATATACCGATATATCTGTATGACAAGAAGGTACGGTTCAACAAGGCGATTACGAATCTTGCAGATGTTTATACGTCAAGAGTAGCACTTGATAGGGAAGCGCCAACACATAAGGATAGGGGCTTTTTCTCGTGGTTCCGCAGAGATAGAGGATAAGCAGGTTATGTTCATTGGCAGACATATGTAACTGCGGCATTAAGTTAAATTAAGTGACTGCCCACTCTGCAGGATTGACACGCATAACATCCAGACCTGCATATTCACATAGGACTGCAAGGTTATGGCATTACTTTATATCTTTGTGCGGTGGTTTATAGTTTAACGCGCATATATTGAGCGTGGCCAGAGCGGATCAGCCATGCTGTCGGTGATTTTATCAGGGCAGAGTATACGGCAGAGCAAATAAATGGTTCTTTCAAGTATCTGCTTGCTTCAAGAGGGTTCAGGAGCATTGCTATCTCTTTCACTACATCAGCATTGCCGCTTTACCTAGTATTTGTACTGAAGCAGGGGCTTATAGGCGTTGGAGCCGCATATTTCGCCATAATACTTTTTGTGGCCCTTACGTCATTTTTCTTCGGGATCATGAGTGATAGAATAGGATATGTAAGGACCATGATTATATCAGAGATACTTCCATTCGCAGGCCTTGCCGGGCTAACAATCTCTACTTTTCTGACAAGCAATGCCACCCTGGCCCTTACCGTGGCGATAATATCTGCCATGCTTGCAGGGATAAGCACGGTTGGAGGGATGAGGGGAGCATTCTCCTCCGGACAACAGGCGCTTATTGCAAATAATTGGAAGGAACCGAAGGACAGGGCAAACAGGTTCGGAAAGATAATTACGATAGCCTCGATAGCTTCCATAATAGGGAGCCTTCTCCTTGCATTCCAGGGAATACTAACAGGGGCTCTGCAGGGCCATGCAGTCACCGAATTGCTTGCCAGCACACTCTCCTTCAGGTATATGTTTGCGATCGGTGCAGTGCTGTTGTTCCTGTCCGTCTTGAGCTTATCCATGGTCAAGGAGATTGCCAAGGCGGAGAAGAAACGCCATATTTTCATAAAGAAAGAATCATCGCCGCACATGTACAAGGTTATGGCTGCACAGATTTTCGCAGGTATTGGGTTGGGACTCGCCCTGCCAATACTTCCGGCAATAATAGCAAAGGCATACGCACTTGATTCTGCAACAGCATCACAACTCATAGGATACGTATTCGGAATCGGATACATGCTGATAGCATTGGCATCATCCTATATGTCAAGGCTTGTATACAGGAGAGAGGTGCCTTCGCTGAAGATCGCGTCCTCAGCAAGGATAATGCAGGGAATCATAATGGCACTGATAGCAGTAGTAATATCCCTTGGTCCCGGCATACCGTATGGCGCCGGATTCGGCATGGCTATGTTCGGCCTGCTCTATTCAGCTTACGCGCTTTTAATAGGCATAGGAGTTCCGCTAAGGTCTATGATAAACATAGGCAGTATACACCAACAGGATTATGGGAGTGCAAGCGCGGCCATGGGAATTGCCATACAGATACCACAGACCAGCGTGAGTCTGTCTGGGTTTCTATCCGAGGCAATATCATCATTCATTGCCCTGCCGCTGGCTCTGGGTGGCCTTTTCATCTCGATAAGCGGATTTGTGTACTGGAAGCTGCTGAACAAGGAAGGCAAATAACTTGCATGTTGCATCCCAGTGCACATAATTGGTTGAATGTTTTTTATAATGCTTCATTCCAAGTATCCTTGTGATTTTATGATAGTGCTTGGAGTTGCTGCGCATCCAGACGACCTTGACTTCGGCGCCTCTGGATCGTTCGCAAAGTGGGCAAAGGAAGGCGCATCGTGCTATTATCTCATATGCACTGACGGCTCGAAAGGCTCTGATGATCCAAAGATGACGGAATCAAAGCTTATCAAGATAAGGAGAGATGAACAGAAGGCAGCCGGAAAGGTCATAGGGCTTAAAGGCGTGTTCTTTTTGGATCACAAAGACACACAGCTTGTAGCAGATCTTACTTTGAAAAAGGAAATAGTCAGGCACATAAGGAAACTGCGCCCTGATGTGGTGGTGACAATGGATCCTACGTTAGTATACTCGAAACGCGGCTTTGTGAACCATACAGACCACAGAGCAGCAGGGCAGGCTACAATAGACGCAGTATACCCGATGGCCAGGGACAGGCTGACATTCAAGGAGCTCGAGAAAGAAGGGTTGAAACCGCATAAGGTAAAGACAATGTATCTTACCAACTTCGACAGTCATACCGATGTAATCGACATAAGCGACTTTATCGAGGTAAAGGTGAAGGCGCTAGCATGCCACAAGAGCCAGATATCTGAGAGGAGCCTTGGATGGGTAAGGCAGATGGGAAGCATGATAGGCAAGGAGAAAGGGTATAAATACGCAGAGGCATTCGTAAAACTTGGGTTTGATAGGTAAATAATATGAGTTTAAGGCTTTTCAGCTCTGCGAGCGGAAAGAAGGAACTGTTCAGGAGCCTTAGGAAAGGGTATGTATCGATCTATGTCTGCGGAGTCACACCTTATGACACTACGCACCTGGGCCACGCGTTCACATACATGTCATTTGACGTGCTGATAAGATATCTGAGATTCAAAGGATTCAGGGTTACATATGCGCAGAATGTGACAGATATAGACGACGATATATTGAGAAGGGCAAGGCAGGAGGGCAGGGAGTGGAGGGAGCTGGGAGGGTATTGGACAGAGCATTATCTGAATGACATGAAGGGCCTGAATATTGCAATGCCAGATTATTATATCAAAGCAACTGATGCCATCCCCATGATTACAAAGATGATTTCCGGGCTCTTGAAAGGCAAGCATGCATATAAGAGTGGGGGAAATGTCTATTTCGACGTATCGAGTTTTCCCAGATATGGTGAATTGTCCCACTTCAGCCAGAAACAGATGACTATGCTGCTCAAAGAACGCGGCGGTGACCCTGAAGACCCGAATAAGAGGAACCCGCTTGATTTCATACTCTGGCAGAAATGGAAGAGAGGCGAACCGTCATGGAGCCCGGATTTTGGAAAGGGCAGGCCAGGGTGGCACATCGAGTGCTCGGCCATGATCAAGCAATACCTTGGAGACCAGATAGATATCCACGGCGGAGGCAGAGATTTGATTTTCCCGCACCATGAGAGCGAGATAGCGCAATCGGAGAGCTATACAGGGAAGCATCCTTTTGTAAAATATTTCATGCACACTGGCACTGTAATGTATATGGGAGAGAAGATGGCCAAGTCGCTAGGAAATCTAGTTATGGTTTCTGAGTTGCTGAGAAGTCACAGCCCAAGCGCAGTGAGGTGGCTGCTTCTGTCACACCATTACAGGAAACCCTGGGAGTATATGGCAGAAGATATTTACAATGCAGATATTTACGCTGAAAAGATAGACAAGTTGATGCGAAGGAGCAGCGTAAATGCGGAAAGAATCAATAAAAAGTTGGTATCTGACTTTGAACAGGTTATGGATGACGACTTGAATACTCCGGCAGCGCTAGACATTATCAAGACCTTGCTTACGAATGGGAAGGGGAAGGATACTGCGCGGTATCTTTTGGGAATATTAGGGTTCGCAAGTGTTAACCAACACGCTATTTAAACTTGAAATGGAATTAGTGATACCATGGCAAAAAAGACTAAAGTGGGGAAGAATGAGCTTCTTGAGGACTATCGCATGCTTGACAGGATGTCGAAGGGACTCGCAGTGCATCAGAAGAATATACAGACGATAAGCAAGCGCATATCGAAGAAGGTAGATGCGGATTTTAGATCAGGACTAATTGAGAATCTTGACATAGTGGCATCACATATGCGCAGGGCAATGATGGAGCTAGAACGGGCAAAGAAGGAGCTGAAGGGCATATGACAATGTTACTGTAGCGGTGGACCTGTGAAACCACAGGAGGCAGTATTCAGTAATTCGATATTCTCATTCACATTCGGCTAACGAACCCGGATTGTACCTGTAGATCTGTAATGCGTCTAAGGCATATCGAGAATGGGAGGATGTCATGCGCGGAGAGAATGGCTTCAGTGCTGACGTATAGCTCTGGTTTTCTCATACAAGCGGATACACCGCTGGCAGTAAAGCTTTTTATTACTACTTATAATATAGTATGTTACAGTTCGTTTTTATGGGGCGCGTGGATTGTCTGGGAGAACCGTACTGAACAGGTATAGTCTGTTCATATCTGATCTACACAAGGCGATAAAGAACAAGGAAGCTGCCAGGCAGGAAAATATACTCAGAAAGAAAGCTGCTCTTGTAGCAGCACTCTCATCAAGCCATTCATGGAAGACATACGAATACTTCAATGATGGCGCGCAATTCGACAAGGAAGCAATAATTGAGGAGAAAAGATGCGCCTTCGAGAAAGGGTGGATGGAGATAACAGAGGATGATGTTGAGGAAGTAATATCAATAAATATAAGCGAGTATGCTTTCTCAATGTGGCTCTTTTACGCCTTCGGCAAGGAGGAGAAGAAAGAGTACACGCTTCTCTTCGACCAGATAAAGAAAGAGTTCGCCTACGGTCTTGAGCCGATAGAGCGCGTCATTGAATAACTTTTCCTTAGTATAATATCGTTATGGCAGTACTAGGCATAGAGAGCAGCGCGCACACATTCGGAGTAGGCATTGTGGAGAACGGCAGGGTGCTCTCAAATGAGAAGGAGATGTACAGAATAGGAAGGTCCGGAATGATACCCAATGAGGTTGCAGAATTTCATGCAGAAAATGCAGGATCTGTTATAAGCAGGGCCGTCAGCAAGGCAGGGATATCAAGGAAGGACATAACCGGCATAGGGTATACAAGGGGTCCGGGGCTCGGCCCGTGCCTGCAGGTAGGCCAGCTTTCAGCAAAGATCCTTGCCAAGAAACTCGGAGTACCAATAGCACCGGTAAACCATGGGATAGGACATGTAGAAGCGGCAAGGATATTTTCCGGGCTCAAGAGGCCCGTTGTGCTCTATGTGAGCGGCGGTAACTCGCAGATACTTAAACTCTCGGAGGAGCCATTCAGGCATTACAAGGTGCTAGGCGAAACCTTTGACATAGGCGTGGGCAACATGCTCGATACTTTTGCAAGAGCAATAGGGCTTGATCCTGCCTGGGGCTCTACTGTGGACAAATATGCAAAGAAAGGAAAGTACATTGAATTGCCATATAACGTAAAGGGCATGGACTTTTCATTCACCGGGCTGGTAACCAAGGCAAGCGGGCTTGCATCAAGGCACAGCAAGGAGGATTTGTGCTTTTCCATAGAGGAAACGGCATTCGCGATGCTTTGTGAGACTACAGAACGGGCACTATTGCTCACAGAGGCCAAGGAGCTCTGCGTCTGCGGAGGGGTTGCGCAGAGCGCGAGGCTCAAGGAGATGCTCGGCATTATGGCAGATGAGCATGGAGTAAGGTTTGGATTCTGCGATAATCAGTTCAATGCCGATAACGGAGCCATGATAGCTCTGGTGGCAGAGCGCATGCTTAAGGGCAATTGTTCTGCAAGGATTGGAGAATGCGACATAGAGCAGAGGTACAGGGTAGATTCAGCAGAGGTATTCTTATGATAGTAGGAGAAGGGGCTGAAGCACAGATATATTCTGAGCTGGTATTCGGAAAGGAGCTGCTGGTGAAGGAAAGGCATGCCAAGAAGTACAGGATACCTCAGCTTGACCTTTCCATAAGGAGATGGAGGACAAGGAACGAGGCGCGCATAATGAGTGCATTATATGAAGCTGGCATACGTGTTCCGCGCATTGTTGCACTTGGGGAATTCACTATATACATGGAGAAGCTGGAGGGCAGACTTATGAAGGACTTTAAGTCTGGAAGGAGGACAGCCCTGCAGTGTGGTAAGACTCTTGCCAAGATGCACAATATAGGCATAGTACATGGCGATTTCACGCCGGCAAACATAATTGTATGCAATGGCAACGTGCATGTGATAGACTTCGGGCTCTCGGGTTTCAGCAGGGACTCGGAGGAAAGAGCACTGGATATGTTGCTAATGAAGAGGGCGCTTACTCGCGACATGTATGTTGCATTCGAGAGGGCTTACTCAAGGTCTTCTAAAGACCAGAAAGCAGTGCTGAAAAGGCTGGCCGAGATGGAATTAAGGGGCAGGTATCAGTCCAGGACAATCGCTTGAGTATGCAGGAAGGAATATGTAGCAGGGTATCAGGTACCGTATCTCCACTGGCTCATGTACTGCTTCTGCTCCTTTGTCAATTCGTCTATTGTAATGCCCATGGCATGGAGCTTGGATCTGGCTATCCTTTCGTCGGTCTCAGGCGGGATTTCATGGACACGCGGTGCAAGCTTCCCGCGGTTCTTTATTATGTGTACTGCACCAAGGGCCTGGTTTGCGAAACTCATGTCCATTACCTCGCTCGGATGCCCTTCCGCGGCACCGAGATTCACAAGCCTTCCGTCAGAGAGCATGTAGATGCGCTTTCCGCCAGGCAGTGTATACTCATTTAATTGGTTCCTTAGCTCCCTTCCTGGCTTGACCTTCTTTTTGAGGCCTTTTACGTCTACTTCGACATCGAAATGGCCGACATTGGCAAGTATTGCACCGTCTTTCATTTTCTGCATGTGCTCATACGTTATGACATTTATGTCTCCTGTAGCGGTTATGAATATATCGCCCTCTTTTGCCGCTTCAGCCATGGGCTTTACCTCAAAGCCATCCATTGTAGCTTCCAAGGCCTTGAACGGATTGACCTCGGTGACTATGACCCTGGCTCCATGGCCGTGCATCCTCATTGCGATTCCCCTGCCCACCCAACCGTATCCTGCCACTACGCCAACCTTACCGCTCACCATTATGTTCGTAGCCCGTATTACTCCGTCAAGCCCGCTCTGCCCTGTGCCATACCTGTTATCGAACAGGTATTTTGTATAAGCATTATTCACTGCCATTATAGGATAACGCAGTATCTTCTCTTCCTCCATCGCCTTTAGGCGCACTATGCCCGTAGTCGTCTCCTCTGTGCCGCCTATTATCTTCAGGTCTG
Source organism: Microcaldota archaeon (assembly GCA_021804105.1). Classification (GTDB taxonomy): domain Archaea; phylum Micrarchaeota; class Micrarchaeia; order Micrarchaeales; family CABMGC01; genus JAKAVK01. Next base: position 22,084 of record JAJZKP010000006.1, read on the forward strand.
GATAATCCTGATGCACCATTGCGTGCATATCTGCACCGTCATCCATTATTAGGTCTGGCTTCAGCTTAAGTGCCGTGCGCATATTCTCATAGTAGGCATCTCCGTCCTGTCCCTTCCATGCATATACCTTTATTCCTTCAGCTGCAAGGGCTGCTGCAATGTCGTCCTGAGTGGAGAGCGGATTGCCGGCTACAAGTGCTATATCTGCCCCTGCGGCTTTGATGACGCGCACGAGAACCCCAGTCTCCTTTGTTATGTGCAACATCATCGCAACCTTTATTCCCTTAAGCGGCTTTGATTCCTGAAGCTCCTTCTTTATTATCATTAGCACAGGCATGTGCATCTCCGCCCACTCGAGCTGGAGTTTGCCCTGTTCGGCTAGCTTTATGTCTTTTATCTTGTAGTCTGCCATAGGCACATCACGTATGCAGTGAACTCCGAGAGGGGTAAGGAGCTGATCAGAGCTCTCCTACTCTCCTCTTCTGCGCTCGCTTTATCCTTCGCCTTCTTTTCTTTACCCATTTCCAGCGCATTCTTCCCTTTTTCTTCCACTTCCTAGGTATGCTTCCCGTTGTAAACACCACAGATGTCTCTTGATTTTAATTAGCTTTAAGCTGGATAACCTTTATATGCCTATGTTGCCTTATTTCAGCAGTGCATCCTCAATGGCAGCGAATATTTCCACATATATAATAGTGATAGTCTTGGTAATCATAGCGATAGTTGCTATAGACTTCCTGCTCAACTATGTGATATCACTGAGGACTTCAAAGACCTCGACGACGACAGCAGTTACAAGCAATGGTGTCGCGACAACAGTCAATAGCGTGGTGACTACCGTTGCCAATTACTCCAACGTAACAACAGGGTGCCTTTCTAATAATGTTACTGAAGCGCTACTTAACGGCAACTTCAGTAGCGGCAATTTCGAGGGCTGGAACGTTACAGGGCAAGGTTTTGGAAGTGCCCCAGTAAACATCATTTATGCGAATGCAAATGGCGATTATTACAGTGCGCCATGGTCAGGATACAATGGCATCTTCTTCGCAACGACGCACTGGCCAGGAACCAGCGTTACCCCGGGCAACATAACTTCAGAGCCTTTCAAGGTAACCGAGCCGTATCTCAATTTCCAGATAGTATCCCCGCAGGATAACGAGTTATATGTGGAACTGCTTGACAACGGACAGCCATTGATAATAAACCACTATTTCACATTCCCGGCGGTGGCAAACGCCACAAATGCGCAAAGCACATTCGTCAACGCCAGCATACCAATAGCCTCACTGATATGCCAGAATATCAGCGTGAGGGTTGTATCGGGTGTTGTGGGCCAGCGAATAGGCAATTATAAGTTCATAGCAGTAGGCGACTTTTACATGAGCAAGGTCTTCAAACAGGACCCCGGAGTGATATATAACAGAACAGTAGTTTAGGGCCAGGCGCGCAAAAGACTTTTATAGCCAGTTTGATGAGGTTATATCATGCTCCGTCTCTATAACACACTAACCAGGAAGAAAGAGAAATTCGTGCCAATCAGCGATAGGAAGGTTGGGTTCTACAGCTGCGGCATCACAGCCTATTTTTATCCGCACATAGGTAACATGCGCAGGTACGTCATGGACGATGTGATAAAGAGGACCATGCTTCATGGCAAATATTATGTCACGCATGTGGAGAATATAACTGACGTCGGGCACCTTATAGGGGACGCAAACACTACTGACGACAAGATGAGGATAGAGGCAGAGAAGGAGCATAAAACTATGAAGGCGGTGGCAATGTTCTATTTCGGGATATTCGAGAACGACATGAAATTGCTCAACATAATCAGACCGTCCAAGATGCCATTTGCATCTGAACATGTGCCCGAGATGATAAGCCTAATAAAGAGGCTTGATGACAAAGGATTCCTTTATAGGCTTGGTTCCGGCATCTACTTTGATACATCGAAGTTCAAGGATTACGGGAGACTCACAGGATCTGATTTTGACACCTTGAATGCGCAGCTTAAAGGTGGTGCGAGGGTTGAACGTGTTGCAGGCATAAGGAACATCACAGACTTCGCAGTATGGAGGTTTGCTGAAGGGACAGACATGATATGGAATAGCCCATGGGGCAGGGGTTTTCCAGGATGGCACATAGAGTGCAGTGCGCTCAGCATGATGGAGCTCGGCGAGCATTTTGACGTGCATACTGGTGGTGTGGACCATATAGCAGTGCACCATTCCAACGAGATAGCGCAGTCGGAATCGGCAACCGGGAAGAAATTCGTCAATTATTGGGTGCATCACGAATTCCTCACAGTAAACGGGCAGAAGATGTCAAAATCGCTGGGAAACATATATACGGTACAGCATGTGCTAGAAAAAGGCTATTCTCCAATGGCCCTGAGAATGTTCATGCTCTCGGGTCATTACAGGCAGATACTTAATTTCACTTTCGAGGCCATGGACAACATAGCCAACACGCTAAACGGCATTTATTCCTTCCTTGAGAGACTTGAAGAAATTAAAGGAACCGTGAAAAATGACGATTCTGCGGACTTCAGAAAGACCATAAGCTCCCATAAGAGAGGTTTCTTCAAGGCCCTTGATGACGATATAAACACGCCGCTGGCACTGGCAGAGATGCATGCTGTGATAAACTACACCAATGCAAGGCGCTCTGCAGGAAAGCTTAACAATGCAGAGGCAAGGCACGTGATGAGGGCAATGCTTGAGTTCGACAAGGTGCTTGGGCTGAAGTTTGAAGCGCACTTGAATTCGGTAAGCAAGCCATTGGAGAAGGAGGTGCTGGACCTGCTGGACGAACGCGAGAAGGCGAGGAACGGCAGGGATTTCAAGCGTGCAGACGAGATAAGGAAACTGCTCAAGGACAAGTATAACGTGGCGCTTGAGGACACCAACGAAGGCGTGCGCTGGCACAAGGACTGATCAGGTTTCTGGTTCTGGAGTCAGAGTGGCTTCTGGAAGATGCCCTGCATTGACTTTCCTTCCGCCTCGCTTTGCCTGTTTCTCTATGTGTGCAGCGGCAAACAGCAGCGCAAGGTCATCAATGCCCTGCATCTCTGCCCAGGACTTGATGTACGTGGCTATATTCTTAAGCGACCTGGTATATCTGTCAGTAAAACTGTATGCGTTTGCCTCATGCTTAAGTATGCCAACGGTCACGCCGAAATCCAGATAGCGTTTCCAAGTAGCTACAGGCAAATCTTCGGGGCAGTCCTTCAGCCTGAGCTCTCCGCGCTTCTTGACCTCAGTAAGGGCCTTCGAGAATCTGTATGCCTTTGTCTCGTTCTCGAAATAAATCTTTGCAATCTCCTTCACGTTAGGGCTCTTGAGTTTCTCCCTGAGGGCTGCATCCTCAAATTCCCAGTACCTGATCGCCATGATATTGGTTGGTCAGTTAAGAATTTATGCTTTTGCGTAAATCAGCGTCACGACATCTTCATCCATAAGGACGTGCTCCGGGCCTACCTTCTGGTTCTTGAATTTAACGCTCCTTCCCTCTACATATGCATACCTGAGGTCTTTTGCGGTCTTCGAGTGTATGGCTTTTGCGACATCCATGACGTTGCTACTGCGCCTTACGATCATAGGCTTTGAGAAGTCTGGGTCGCCATCCCTGGGTTTAAGGTATATTCGGATAAGCCCCAGCCTTGCGAACAGCGATTCCTTGAGCATCTCTATGTTGGTATCGCGCATTGCGCTTATCGGCACCACTTTCATTCTTGTCTTGGTTTCTATGTCCGACTTGATCCTTTGCAGCGCCTTTTCATCGATGGTATCGATTTTGTTGAGGGCGACTATGCCGCCTATATATGCGACGTTGCCGGAAAGGATATCAACTACGTCATCTGCAGTAGAATCTTCATAGAAATAAATGTCACCATTATATATGCTGAACTCGTTAAGTATTCCAACAATCAGGTTCTTTTCCGGAATCCTGTGCCTGTTAGCTGCGATAGCTATCCCACCAGACAGCTTCCGTTCTATCCTTATGGCAGGAACTGACCTGTTTGGGCGTATGCCGAGCATGTTAAGCTCTGCTATCAATTCATAAAGCTGGTCCACTTTATTCACGTCGACAAGGAAGAGGAGCTGATCTGACGTACGTATAACGCTGGCTATCTTGGTGCCCTCGCCCCTGCCTTCATGCGCTCCTGAAATCAGCCCCGGCAGGTCCAGGATCTGTATCTTTGCCCCGTTGTATTCCATCATGCCAGGTATTACTTCTACAGTAGTAAACGCATAGCCTGCTACCTTTGACTCGACATTGGTAAGAACTTTTAGAAGCGAGGACTTGCCGGCATTGGGGAAACCAACAAGAACCACGGTCGCATCGCCGGTCTTCTTTACCGCAAATCCGGTTCCGCCAAAACCCTTCTTTGTGGCCATCTCTTTTCTTATCCGGGCCATCTTGGCACGGAGTATGCCAAGGTACTTGTTAGTAGCCTTATTGTACTTGGTCTTTGAGTATTGTTCCTCAAGCTCAGTCAGCTTGTTCTTCAGGCCCTCGTCCGCGGGCATTGATCCTCCACCTTCAGGTACTATTTTGAACGGACACTTTAAATAATCTCACATTTATGTCAAAGCAGTTGGTGGAAATGGCCAAAAAAACACATAAGAGGAAGGCTTCAAAGAAAGTCTCGAAGCGAAAGGCCTCCAAGAATAGAAAAAGATAATAGGTGGGAACTTTCTTTTAATTTTTAAATTTTTTTGATTGAGACTGGAATATGCATGCGGTGGAACTACGCGCCAGGCATATACTTAGAGAGCTGCTTCCTGAAGTCCCTGTTGTTCTTGAACATGTTCGCTATCTTCTTCATCTTGCCGAAATCGTTGAGTAACTCCCTTACGTCTTTTTCGGTGGTTCCGCTGCCTTTCGCTATCCTTGCCATCCTGCCGGATTCCCTTACAAGCTTCTCGTTCTTGCGCTCCTTTTCCGACATTGACCCTATTATGACCCCGTATTTCTTGAGTTTGGCCTCACTGCTTTCCAACGCATCCTTAGGTACATCCGCAAGGCCCATCATTCCGAGCATGTTCTTGATCGGGCCCATCTTCGACATAGCCTTAAGCTGTGTGTAGAACGTCTCGAAATTCAGCTCCTCCACTTCCATTTCTTCGGGCTTTATGTTGGCTTCCTTTATGCCTTGTTGGACGGTATCTAACAACGATTCGAGATCAGGGATGCCGAGAAGCCTGCCGACGAATTTCTTGGGGTCGTAAAGCTCAAGGGAATTTAGCTTCTCGCCTGTGCCTATGAATGCTATTCTTGTGCTGGCCGCGGAAACGGCGCTGAGCGCGCCCCCGCCCTTGCCGGATCCATCAAGCCTTGTGACTATCACGCCGTCTATGCCTATGGCGTTGCTGAATTCGGTAGCCTGCCTGCCTGCCACCTGGCCCATGTCTGCTGTGATCACAAGAAACCTCTCGTCTGGAGAGAAAGCCTTGTTTATTTCCTTGAGTTCATCTATTAGCTCCGAGTCCAGGGCGCTTCTTCCGCTTGAATCGCATATGACTATCTTCCTGTCCTTTAGACTGGCCAAGCCTTCACGTATTATCTTAGCTACACTTCTCTCGCCCTTGATTCCGAAGAAGCTGACATTTGCCTGCTTTGATAGCATTTCAAGCTGCTCGTATGCAGCAGGCCTCGTAACATCGCAGCATATAAGGCCCACGCTAAGGCCACGATCCTGATAGAACTTTGCCAGTTTTGCTGTGGTAGTGGTCTTTCCGGATCCATACATTCCCAGCATTAGCACGCGCTTGGGCTTTAGGGCAGGCTCGTAGCTCTCGCCCATAAGCCTGACCAGCTCCTCATATACCATGTTGGTTATGTAATCCTTGGGGCTCACGCCTCTTGGAAGCTTCTCGCGCAGTGCAGCATCTTCTATCCTCTTCGTGAATGCGAACACCAGGTTGAGTTCCACGTCTGCAGAGATTAACGCCTTCTGCAGCTCCTTGGTGAACTCGCGTATGGTTTTCGCGTCTATTACAGTAGCTCCGGCCAGCCTCGCCATGGCCTTCCTGAGCCCTTCTCCTAGATCCATTAACACCAGTTTATTAAGAAGCGTATCAGCCAATAGTGCATTTATTAAGCATTTTTATGTATATAAAGTTATGTTGGGCTCGTAGCTCAGCCTGGTTAGAGCGCTGGTCTTATACAAACTTTTTCAGGAAAGTTTTTGGAAAGCCAGATGTCGAGAGTTCAAATCTCTCCGGGCCCAGATTAGAATTAACGGGAGAAGACAGTAAGTCCGAAAACAGAAAAGCAAGCAAAAAGAAAATGCGAATTCTTGAAAAATCTGAACTCGAAGAGCTAAAAACAGATTTGCAAAGAATTCTGCCAGCATTGGCAAAGCACAATGTTGAAGACCTGCGCACACTAATCCATCAGAGTTACGTAAAGCGTTTCAAGAGAAGCCGTACACCGAAGTACGGCAACCTGAACAAAGGCTTTACGGAATACGAATTGCAGAGGTTCTTTAAGGCAATAGAGAGCGACAGGTTCAGGATATTGTTCTCTTATCAGGCGCAGTTGGGTCTTAGGATAGGTGAGGCTGTAAAACTGAACGTCAAAAACATCAACTTCCAAACAAGAGAACTGACCTTAAAGACAGAAAAGGCAAGGATAATTGATACCTTGCGTATACCTGTCCAATTATTCAAACAGGCCTTAGAACTAATCAAAAGCAATGAAAAGCACATAGAAGAGTCAGGCGGATATATCTTCTTCAAAGACCGCAATAGCTCACGCAAGTTGCCATATCTGAAAATGGACTATGTAAGGAACAGGTTCAGGCACTACATTGAGCTAGCTGACATAGACCAAGTCTATGACATAAGCGATGAATCCTATCAAAGCCACGTTCCTAGAAGGTTACACAGGCTTACCACGCACAGCCTCCGCCACTATGCCATAACCAGCTTCTCAAAGCAGACAAATGGCAATATAGTGCTGACCAGCAGGTTCGCAAGGCATTCCAAGCCTGACACCACCATGGCCTACATAAACACACGCAAGGAGGAGCTGTATGCGGAGCTGGATAACATGGCAATAGACAGCGTAGAGAGGCTCAAGCGTAGCGTAATGACAAAATAAGCAGTTACGTCATCTCAGAATGTTTACAGATATCTTTCAATATCCTCCCACCGCAAACCTGTCTGATTCAGTATTTTCTTTAGCACATTTTTACCAAGTTCAAAATTTGCTTGTATTACTGTAGTGTGTCCTTTATCATCCTGCAATATAATGTGCCTGCCATTTCCCATGCGGGCAGTATAACCATAGTACTTTTGCAGTATCTTTAGAAGCTCTTGGCTTTTTATGGGTCTGAGTCTGGGCATAGGTAGCGCCTATGCTTCTACTAGTTGTATTTTCAGCTTTCTGATAACAGAAGAACTAAATCCCTTAGACGCATTTTTCTCGTCCTTAAGGATAAAATCTACTACAAGGCTGACCGCGTCCTTAAGTTCGCTCTCTAATTCATTAAGGCTGTCTGCCTGATCTGCGATGTGTAATTCAGGTATTTCTCCTACTAAGTGCTTGCCATCCCTTGTAACATTCGCCTTGAATCCGTATATGTCTATCTTCATATCTATCTCTATAGATATATGGCAGCTACACATATAAAATGTTTCGCATCTGGTGCATCTTTCCTCATAAACATGGAACACGACTCTACATGAAAACAGGATGTAGGGAGTGTTTTTGGTCATACGTAGGGAGTAAATTACACCCCACCATTGCGTTGAACATGATGATGATAGAGCTGCAGTCCAGTAGGGGCCTTGATATATGGGCCATGCTTTTAGGCATTTGACTCAGCAAGACCGCATGTTTACATTGGTTCCATAATGTCTTATGGCATTTATTTATCTTTAGGCTGCAGTTCCATAAGCATGTGGCGACTCCACATTGATAAGGAACCGGCACTTGATCTCAATCCAGTGACGGTGAACGGAACGTCTTACTTTGTAGACGCAATATTCACAGAAGGTAGGACGGCTAGCGCATCGCTGAAGGATGGCAGGATAGTAATAAAGATACCAAAGTGCGTCCGCACAGCAGAAGCGGAGGCCCTCTTCCTCAACCTGAAAAGAAGGATCTCTAGATCGCTTGAGGAGCACCCGGAGCGATTCAAGAAGCATGCACTGGAATTCATGGATGGCCAAATGCTCTCCATATACGGCAAGAACATCTCAATTGCAGTTGAGTATTCACAATCGGGCCGCAAATGGGCCAAGGTATATGACGATAAGGTAGTGGTGAAACTTCCAACTGCAATGCCTATAGGATCTGCGCGCAGCAAGCTTGTGACAAGGCTAGTGACGCGTGCGCTGTGTAGGTCTTTCAGGTCATTAGTATGGTCCAGGGTAAACGAACTGAATAGGGCAAACATAGGTGCAAGGATAGATGGAGTTACACTGAAGGACATAAAGTCGAGATGGGGGAGTTACTCCCCAAGGAGCAGGAAGATCTCACTAAACGTAAGGCTGCTTTTCGCCCCGCATGAGGTGCTTGATTATGTTATAGTGCACGAACTCTGCCACAGCCGCGTTCACAATCATGGAAGAAGGTTCTGGTCCCAGGTGGCAGTTATACTGCCAGACTACAGGAACCGAATCAAATGGCTTCGCATGAACGGGGATATGCTAGGCTGCACTGAGCCGGCTAACGCTAGCATAGCCTGATCCTTGCCATATCCCCGACTCACTTGGTCAGAAAGGCCATCACCACATCCTTAACGAGCGGTGTGCTCCTCTGTGCCAAGGGGTTGCTCCGCAGCCTGTGCCTGTGTGCCTTGCGCATGGAGTTATAACAGTCCACGCACATGAGTCGCCTCGACACAAGACCCTTCTTCACGTGCTCATCCCGTTCCTGCATGTAAGCAGGAGGCAGTATGCGCACAGAATATCTTGGCAGTACCTTATCGCACGAGATGCAGCTGTTTTCAACGAGATACTTCAGGCTCTCCGCCTCTATCTCATCTACCTCGTAGCCTGTCGATTTGGTTGCTGTAGCCGTAGTTGTTACCCCACCCACGTTTTTCCACTCTTCGTCTACTTTTGCCATTTACCCAACCCCACAAAACCTGTACCTTCTGTCCTTCCCTTCCTGACTGCCAGCAAGTATAAATTATGCCATACCTGATATATATTAGTTGCGGTTGCAGGGTATCAGACTTATAGCGCAATATGCAAAGGGAATTGATGATTGGGGCGATTTTATTAAGTACGTTATAGCAATTGGCGGAAACGCAATAACCAGCGCGCATGCCCTCAGCGGCCTTTCCGTTGAGATAGGCAGGCTTGCAAGGAAGGGGGACCAGATACTTGTAACGCACGGTAACGGTCCTCAGGTGGGTGAACTGCTGCTCGAGGAGGGGAGACGCCTGGCCCTGCTGACTGCACAGACTGAGGCAGAAATAGGGCTGGAAGTCCAGGAAAGCATAGAAAAGGCAGGTCATGTAGGCAAAGTAGCTATAGTCATAACCAGGGCACTTGTAAACCCGAGAGACAAGGAGTTCAGGTTTCCTACCAAGCCAGTAGGCAGGTTCTACTCTAAGGCTGAAGCAGACATTGGCAGAAGGAATGGCCACGTTGTAAGAAAGCTTATAGGCGGGTACAGAGTTGTAGTGCCCTCGCCCGATCCAATAGAGATCCTTGACCTTGAGCACATCTCATCATTGCTTGAGTCAGGGCATGTAGTAATAGCTGGAGGAGGTGGCGGAGTGGCAGTGGCAAGGGGGAGCAATGGACTCCGATACTTAGATGCTGTGCTGGACAAAGATAAGACATCTGCGCTACTTGCTTCAAGACTGCATGCTGATCAGTTTATAATACTGACTAATATAGATGCGGCATACCTTGGCTATGGAAAGCGCAACCAGAAACGCATAGCAAGGGCTGCGGTGGCGGAGATGGAGGAATATATAGAGGAAAAGGAATTTGAGCCCGGTAGCATGTTACCAAAGGTCGAGGCCTGTATTTCCTTCATAAGATCAGGAGGAAACTATGCTGCGATAGGCAGCCTGGATGAGGCCAGGAGAGTTATAGGAGGCAGGTCTGGAAGCATTATAACGCAGTAAAGGCGTTTCTATGGGTAAACGAGTAGGGTATATAGAAGAGATGTAGCATAACACCACATATGGGTAACTGATAAGAAGTATTGAGGACAATTATCTCTAGACTATGGATTATGATGCATGTAGTAGGGTAATGCTTGAATAATTATTTATTATGCGAATGATTTTTGACGCAGAGACCTAGATATTACTGACTCCACTGTATCAAGCCTTATATATAAGTTATTTCCATACATAATCTTAGAGGGGCAGTGCATCATCTGTTTTTATCATTCATATCCCACCCACATCCCCAATGTATGAATGTTCTGCACCTGCCCCTGTCTTTTCCACTTCTCAGTGGTAACACTGCATTACTGCCTTTCCGACTGCAGATAAAGGCGCAACTGTCTTAACAGCATCCTTCTCAAACTGGGTAGGTGTGGCAGGATAGCCAGATTTGTTTATCGACTCGATCACGCGCAGCGATGAGACCGAGCCGATGCCCATTGATTTGGTCATCTTTGGGATAGAATAGAAGAATGGAATGTCAAGTTCCTTGTGCAACTTTTCTAGGATAGCCTTGGCTTCAGGCAGGGTTCCTGCAACGGCTATCGCCTTTGAGACCTTGTTCTTGTCATAGAGCCTGCCAAGCCACAACGGCCCTGCAAGGTCTTCGACCGAACCGCAATTCGGGCATTTGCCGGTCAGCCGCGGCACAATGCCAGTTGAAGTAGAGAACGCATGGCACTTGCCGCATGAGGCGACATAGCCAAGTTGGTTAACTGAAGTAACAGCCCTCTCCGCCCCCTTCCGCAGAGTTATGAATATGCGCATGTAATGCATATCAGAGATTGAAAGCAGGGGCTCGATGCCGAGATTGAATTGTGCTGCGGACTTAGCAGCAAATCCAAGCAATATCCTTATTCCTGCTTCCTTGCATAGTTCGTTATGCAATGGCCTTGCATTGTAGAGTTTTATGCACGCGGACATGTGGGCTCCGCATAATACTGCAGTGTCAGTTGCAGTCACCATGAGCATGGTACCGTCATGGGACATCTTCAATATATCATGTATGTTAGGCACCGGGCTCCCGAATGGATCAAGGTCTATCACATCAAATGGCCCTGCCCCCGAGCCGGCAAGCTCCTGTATGCTCTTCCCCAGTACCTCAGCACGGACCTTGTTCCGCTTCAGGTTCGACTTGATTGAAGTTACAGCCTTGTCGTTTATGTCTATTAGAGTAATATCATCAAGACCGCATTCCTTGGCATATCTTATCCCGCGTATGCCTGTTGCTGCGGTGCTGTCGAGCAGAGATTTGCCTTTAGGGCCCATTGCGTTGAGCACGGATACGGAAATGTCCCGGAGTATTGACATCTTCGGGTTCAGGAATGTGCTCTTGCCTTGCAGGATAGCGGCACTTCCCTCGTGATATAGCACCATAATGTCACTCTATAACGTGCTTCAGCTTCAGGATAGAGTCCATAAGGCCATGAGCATATGCAATACTCGAAAACGATGTATACATATCGCCCTTCGCAAGCCATGCTTCAGCGTCATTCGCATACATCTTTGCCAGCTCCACCACCCTGGACTCGTCTCCGCTAAGCTTAACTGCGCTTGTTTTCTCAAGGCTGTAGGAGAAAAGAGCTATGTCCTTCCTTATCCTCTTCTCTATGTCCTCCGTGGCGACCACTCAGTCTTCCATGTAAGGCGCAAGGAAGTATGACAGGTCTGCATCGCCGATCTTGTAGCTCAGTCTGAGCGGTTCGTTTGATTTCATGGATATCGAGACCGAGTTTCCGAGAGGGCAGCTCTTGACCATGTTCTCAAGGAATTCCAGGTTGAATACTGCATCGGCGTTCTTGCCAGCATCGATCTTCCTTACCACTGCGCCATCCTTGCTGTGCAATTCCTCAAGTTCGCCTGAATCGCCATGCGCGCTTGTAGTGAACTGGTCCTTGGCGGCCTTGAAAGAAATGTAAGATGAGAGAAGGCTTGCATCCTTGAGTATGTCCTTGAGAGGATCTCCGCTTAGCTCGACGTTTGCGTCGAACTCCACATTGGGCTCCTTCTCAACGCTTTTCTTTACATCTATCATCTGGAGCTTGTATCGCCTCCTGCTGCCAGGCCCTATGAACTCCATTGAGAGCTTGCTGTCTGAGTCCTTCATTACAAGTGCTTCGTCTTCCCTGGTCCTTGAGAGTATCTTGCCCAGGTTCTCAAGATTTATGCCTATGCCAGTGTTCTTGTCTATCGTGAACTTTGAGAACGCCTTGGCCGGCATGAAGAACGAGACCATGCTTATGCTGGAAGGATCCATGGCCTTTAGGCTTATGCCCTCCTTGGTTATGTTGAAAAGCCCTTCATCAACCAGTGCACCAACAGCACTTATGCAGTCTCTCCAATACTTCGCATTATCAAGCTTTATCTCAAACATAGGATCACTCTTTTCCAGCCAGACAAGAATTATTGGTAGTATATAGAACGATAGATTATTAAGAATAGCGACGTGGATGCGACTTGATAAATAATTCGCCCCGCAAACCCATCATTTCAATGGTGGGTTAGGGGCGAAGTAGAAATGGAAGAATCCCATTTTTCCGTCAGGGATTCACGGACTTCATATCGTTGTTTGTTTCGGTATGTTCTCAGTTCATAGACGATTGCCTCACTGGAAAACTTAGGTCTTACATAATTTCCCTGAGCGTGGATTTCGGCGTGTCCCGCCGTATAACATGACTCTTGTTGCAAACATATATATGCCTTTTTGTTCTATCTTATTGTGTTGTTTGTTTCGGGAAGCCCACACGATTTATCGGTGGGAGGATGTCACATAAACATTGCCGCTAGATTAGCATTATGCGCATAGCAATAGCTTGCTCCTCTGATGACCCGGCATCTTCCAACATGGCCGGCCACATAATCAGGGAATATGGCCTCGACAGTGTCTCTCCCAGCCTTTTCGTGTACGGAAAGCATGAGATAGTACTGCAAAGGATAGACAAACCTTTGTGGTCTTACGAGCATGCGGACTCGCTCAATGTAGACATGATCTTATTCCTTAGCCAGCACCAGAGCGCAGAGGGGATACCCGCGCTCACAGTGCACTCGATGGGGAATTGGGGCATGGAGAACGCATATGGCGGGGAACCGCAGGCTCTCTCAGCTGCTGCACCGGGCCCCATGCTCTCAGCGTTCAGGCTATTGAAGAGCATAGAATCGACAGTCGGGAAGACTTACGAGGCTACGCATCACGGACCGTGCCTGAAGACTCCGGCATTCTTCATGGAGATGGGGGGCAACCGAAGCACCATAGAGAACAAGGACCTGGCAGCACTTGTAGGAAGCAGGGCCTTTGAGACTGCGCTGGAGATTCTTGATGGCAAAACGGAGTATGAAAAGATAGCGATAGGAATAGGCAGCGGGCATTATCCATCAAAGTTCTCGGCCCTTGCGACTGGACGGGGATATGCGTTCTCATACATAATGCCAAAGTACGCAATTCGCAGGAAGGATGGAAATGCAGATCTCAGTATGCTCAGAAAGGCCATAGAGATGACGAAGGACATTGATATTGCCGTGATTGAGTGGAAAAGCCTTGACTCGGCAACGAGGAAAGAGGTGCTCTCGATGCTGGATGAGCAGGGCCTCGAGTTTGAGAGGGTGTAGCAATCCTTTTATTCTTTCCATGAGCCATGGAAGTGTTATGATGAGAGTCGCTATAATAATACCGCAGCGTGGATTCAAGGACGAATCGTTGCGGGCTGCAACAGATCTGCTGGGAAAATGGCATGTTGAGGCAGTCATAGCTAGTTATTCTTCAGGCGACTCGGTGGGCTATCACGGAGCTGTTGTGAAACCAGCTATGAGCGCGGCACTGGTCAAATCGTCCGACTTTGACGCGATACTGCTCATAGACGGTCCGGGAGTTGACCAATACGCGCTGTACGACTTCAGGCCCCTGCTCGACACCGTTCGCCATTTCTCCATGAATGGAAAAACAGTAGCAGGCATAGGCAACGCAATAAAGATACTGGCGCGTGCAAATGTGGTTGCCGATACCAAGATCGCATCCCCGAAAGAGGATGAAACAAGGCGGCTTGCCGTATTATACAAGGGCATTCTCACCGATAACTATCTGGAGCAGGACAAGAATATTCTTACGCTAAATGCGCCGGAGAAGGTCGATGAGCTTATAGACAGGCTTCTTGTTAAGCTGGGAGTAAAGTGACATGTTGATGTTTCCAAAGCCTTAGCCTGGCAGTCCATGCTGCGCCTGGCGGGCCACAATTCCATCCGGAGTTATATCGAATTGCAGCTCGATATTTTTGTACTGCGAGTACCTGAGCTTGGCCACGCTGATTGTGTACCTTGTCCTTTCATCCGCATCCCCGTGCTTCTTCAGCCTTATTATATTGTCGAACATTGCTTCATCGAAGAGGCCGGGCACTTTCGTTGCTTCAGATGACAAAGTATCGCTTATTATTATGCCGGTAACGCCCTTGCTACGCAGGTAGTCCACTATAAGCGCCACAGCCTTGGTGAATGTCCTATCATCATTCAGGTTAACCCGTATCAGGCCGAGAGAGTCTATTATCATTACCCTTGCCTCGTTGGCCTTTATGGCATTCTCAAGGATCACAAGGAATCGCTCTATTACGTCTCCGGCCTTTATGGCTATCACCACATTCCTTTCAAGGACAAATAGATTGCCGCTGCTGACAAGCACATCAACAGCCTCGAAGTTCGGGAATACCGCCTTCATGTTCTTCAGCAGAGATTCCTTCGATTCGTCTATTGAGAGGTATACAACAGGCATGCCGGTTGAGGCGTTGGCATAGGCAATATTGAGCGCGAGCAAGGTCTTTGCGGTTCCGGTCTCACCTACAAGGAGGGTCTGGGTGCCTTCGGTGAGCCCGCCGTACAGCATGTCATCTATGCCATGTATGCCCGTGGGAATCTTGCTTGCTTTAGGAGTATCGTCTGACATGACTGGCCCAGCAACAAACTAGTTTAGCACTATTAAAAAGCTTTCGGAACCACATTTTATGCAGTTATATAAGAAGGAGTAGAAGTATTATCAATGCGCGCACAAATAAGCCATTTCTTTGAGAATTGAAATGCATCCTCTCCTCAACCTTGGGGTCCTTTGTCTTGCTAACAGCATTCAGTATATAGAGCGCAAATAAGTATGATAACAGTAGGATCAAAAAGGCTGGATTAAGTATTCCGGTAACAACCATTATAATAAGGAATATGTAGGCCGCAGTTGCAAATGCTAATTGTATCTTTATTGCAAGTGATTTACCGAATACTACAGGCAAGGTCTTTTTTCCATGCTCCCTGTCGCCAATAATGTCAGAGTAGTCTTTAGTCATTGAATACCCAAGGTCTACTAACACCAGGAATAATATCAGTGGCAGCCATCTTGCAAATAATGTTAGGTTGTTGCTGCCACTAAAGAATCCTATTGCAGAAGAAACACCAGCATAAGCTAGTGCTATGGTAAGGTAATTTACAAACGTTTTATCTTTCAGCTTTGTACCCATAGAGTACAATATTCCAAGAAGAACGAATATGGTAATCGCCATTACCAAGTACAAATTAGAAGAGAGCAGTAGCATAGACGCATAGACAATTATTATCAGGGTAATGTATATTGCAAGTAACTGTTTTCTTGAGAATGTTTCGTGCATAGCTACTCTTTTCTTGTTACGTATATCTATCTGCCAGTCAGAATAGTTGTTTATAACATTTGCAGATATGTCTACGAGTATTATCAGATATATTCCCTGCAATAGAAGCAGGATGTTCCCGGATCCAGAAAGTAAGAATCCAAGTATGGTAGTTGGTACTACAACTATCAGTATAGCTGGGATAAAAGCCTCTTTAAGCCCTTTTAGTTTATTAGTCATGTTACAATCCCGATAGATACTCTTAAGCTGTTGCTGTATAGCCCTGATTTTATGTCTCTAGCCGATATCTTTGTTCCCGTTTGGCCTTCCAGGAAGCCTTCGATGGCTCCTCTAAGTAGGGGGAATCTGGATTCCTCAGCGCCGACATACCATGGAACACCTATGAAGTTAAAGTTCTCATATGTTGCAGTCTTTTCTGTTGTAACTATGCCATATCCAAGCGCAGTAAGCATGTTTGCCAGGAACGAATAGCTGTTGGTCTGTTTTGGGAGATTCTTTCCCATGATCATAAAGGATTCCTTTGCAACTTCATACATTATCTGATCCCCAAATAATCTTTCTAAATCATAGGGCAGTGATATCTCCACAGGAATAAGTCGCACATTTGGCAAGGAAAATTTCAGGGAACCCTTTTCGTACATGAATAACCCGGTCTGCATGAGTTTGTTTACATTGAATGCTCCCGCCGGAACAGGGTTTGGAGGTTTGTTAAATCTTATATACTTTTCATTAAGAGTTTCTGGCTTGCCTTTTGATTCGTAATATTGGACGCCTCTCTCTTGGAGAGCCACTTCAGGACCGCATATTAGTGTGTATTTGCCGGGACCTTTTGACACGACTCCGCATTCTACTCCGTCAAAGTTGTTAAGGAAGTATCCCCAGATACCGGCACAGCCACCAACAGTAAGCGGTAAACCACCCCCGTTAACACGCGTCACTACAAGATCTGATGTATCTAGAGTGAGTACATTATTGTTGGTATCCACATCAACAGTTATGCTCTCTGCATAAAGTGACTCGAAAAACTTGAAGCTCATCTTGACCGAAAACTCCAGATCGGATCTGGGCATTCGCGTCAATTCAGAAAACCTATATCCAAACCTTTTGCCAGCGCCATATAGTTTTTCCATTCCGTTTCGGCCATACATTTCAGATACTTTTTCTTCCAAAGAAATGAAGAACGGCTCTGAAAGGAATATGTTTCTTACGAATGCATTCTGCCCCTGTAGAGTATAATACTTACCAATTACATAGCCAGGAACATCTATGCGGAAGACTTTTGGTAGCAGAATCTTCTTTAGAAAGAATTCCTTTATTGGATCTGCATTTAATGCCAATTTACCACCTACTTCATTTCAGGTGGTGAAACTACTATTCCCCTGTCTGTTATCTCGAAATTATGGAAGTCTAGGGAATTATGAGTACCTCTGATCTTAAGCACTTTCAGCATTCTTGAGGCTCCGCCACCCAAGTCTGCTATATCAAATTGAATAACACCGTCGCAAACGAATTCGCTGACGCCATCTACAGTGAGTCTGTTCTCTCCCTCAACTCTATCAGTTATTATAACATTTGTAGTGCCTAGTTTAGAGAGATGATTTATTGTGAGGTACGTTGTGCGCTGTTCAGATCCACCAGAATAGAATAATTCCTTGTCTGCCATATTAGATGAATTAAGCACTTTGGTGATTTCCTCGTCGTATACCAGCGGCACATCAAATTGATCTATATTAATAGAAAAGGATGCAAGACTATCGAATACGATTCTTTCTGCTTTGACGCGTTTCACTTCCTCACGTATTTTATCGAATAATCTGACGCTCTTCCTGTCAAGCGGTACTTTGACTATTGCAAGTTTATCTTCGTTCTCGAGTTTTTCTATATCCCATCCGAATTGGTCTCCTTGCTGTCTGAAGATTTCATCAGACATATCAAGGGATATGTATACGCCAGGATGACCGGTCACAGCCCCATTATATAGGAATTGCTGCCCGAAGATTGTCTTCCCAGATCCCGGAGAACCGGTTAAAAGTATATTAAAAGCTTTTGGGAAACCGCCACCCACTAGTTCATCAAAACCGGGTATCCCGGTCGCCACTCTTTCCACTCATATCTCCCATAATACCTACGAACATAGGATTTAAATAGCATAGCGGTTAGGTAGCACGGCCATCAGAGTTGTACGTCAATGACTACTCTTAGAGTATTAACGTGCAACTCGGAGCTGAAGTAGCTTGCCTTTATTGGAGGATTGCCCTGGCCTTCGAGGAATCCGGCTATAGCTCCGCGAAGGAGTGGAAATGTAGACTTGCTTACAGTCTCATACCACGGTGTGCCGCTGAAAACGAAGCTCATTATTCCTGGGCCTTTTTCTGCAGTTACTATACCGAGACCCATTCCGGTGAGTATATTTGCAAGATATGTGTGGATATTGGCCTGTTTTGGTATAGTCTTGCCGATTATTGCAAATGACTCCTTTGCTGTCTCGTATACCATTTGCTCCCCAAAAAGCGTTTCTAGCTCGTATGGTAGGAAAATTTCTACGGAGAGTAAACGTGAATGCGGTAGGGCATACTTGAGCGGGCCTTTGTCATAGTAGAAAGGTTCCGTATGCATCATCTTGTTTGTGTTGAACACATTAGGCGGGATGTAGCTTGGGGGTTGGTTAAAACGCGTGTATATTGGTTTGTCATTCATGTTTGGTATTCCGTGAGATTCGTAGAACTTTATCCCCATTTCCTTGAGCTTTTCTGCAGGTGCACTTATTAGCATATAGTTGCCATCGCTTTTGCGTATTATTCCGCACTCTATAGAATTAAAGTCATTCAGGAGGTATCCCCATATACCAGCAGTTCCGCCGATCATGACTGGGAGTCCACTTCCATTTACTCTGGTGATCACGAGGTTCTCAGTATCTACCGTAATGACTTTGTCTTCCATGTCTATGTCTGGCAAAAGCCGGTCAGCATATATGGATTCTACAAAGTCGTAGCACATTTTAACTGAGAATTTGATATCTGATCTGGGGATATTCGTTAGCGCACAGAATCTATAACCTAGCTTCTTCCCAACGCCATAGAGTTTTGCAAGCCCTTCCTCTCCAAACTTGTCCGACACTCTCTTCTCAAGAGACACAAAGAATGGCTCTGAAAGGAATAGGTTCCTAATGAATATGTTGGATCCCTGACTGCCTAGCACATAGCCAGGCACGTCGACTAGGAACATCCTTGGCAGTACGACCTGTTTAAGGAAGAATTCCTTTAGAGAATCTGCATTAAACGCCATGCAATACCACCTTTATCCAGCGCGCAATCTATTTATGAGCAAGGTATTTAAATAGCCTCGCAGGTTTCATCGAGAAGGCCCAGCAACCACAATTACATGGCATTAATGTAGACTCTTAACTGCAAACCTCCAATACATGAGCACATAGCAAAGGCTTAAAAGTGGCAAGGAAGATATTAGATTACTTGGTGAGAATATGTTTGGAGGAGGACCTTATCAACCATAGGATTGTCGCTTTAGTTAGACGAATCAATAGTTGTTTTGACACCGTAGTATCTTTTTCTCTCAGTATATTCTATTTTAGACCCTGATCTTATTCCAAAGTCTTTCTGAAGGAAATGCGCTTGCTCAGAATAAGCAGGGTCAAATCTTCTATAGCACAAGGTTCCTATAATAGTATTGGATATTATGGCGCTCTTAACCCTTATGCCTCTTGCTTTGCTAATTATGGTTAAGGCATCATCAAGATCTTGTTCTTCAAATACAGATAAAAATAACAATGCCCCGAACGGAGTCATTGTATCCCCAGCAAGCGCGTATTTATTGACCCCATATTTTCTATCAGTAATAATTTCCTTTAAAACAACATCCCTGCTTTCATAATACTCTTTCTGATCAGTTACCGTGATAAATAACGCAACAGTATAACGTATGGGTAAATTTTGTATAGAAATGGTTATACGATTTAATATGCCGTTTTCAATAAGTTTATAGTATGCATATTGAGATCTCCCGCCATCAAAGCCATACTTTTTGTCGATATCAAGAAGATCTGAAGATCCATTAATATTCAATTCTCGTAATGTAGTAAACTCCCTTTGTAATATTTGTTTTTCCTTGTTACTTCGTAGCGCTTTCTTTCCTTTTTTGATAACTTTCTCTTTAAGTGAATCTACAAATTCATTTCTCAAAGGCATGAAATTGTAATGTTCATAAAAAAGCGATATATACCATTCCGCAGAATATGTAGCTAAAACAGTGTTTCTTCTAAGGTCGCTGCATATATAAGAGATATCAGTTATATTCTCGGCCAAAACGTATAGAAGAAGATCGTAATCCCCGCCTCTTAGGATAGTAGCATACTGTATGTTTATTTTACTTTCAAATGCCTTCTTTATTTCTATAGTTTGGGGGATATCTTTTAGGAATTTTATTAGTACTATGAATTTTAAATAGCCTAAGTTTTCTATGTTTATTTCGGCCAGGTATCTTATATTTAATCGTTTTTCAAGTGCTTTAACACTGCGGTAAGCTTTCTGTGGAGATATACCAGCAAGTTTTCCTATTAGCTTTGCCGGGGCCCTACCGTTCATGCTTAGTACAGTGAGTATCTTTTGGTCCTGTTCCTCGTTCATGCAAACACCTATCTGATTAAATTATTAAAATATATAAGCATTATTCTCCATTTAATGGGCATCTATACATAATTCTAACAAAGTTAATATATATAAGTTAGGTCATAATACTACTTACGGATTCGAGGATGGGATGGCGTTGGAAAAAAGATACTGTGATATATCTGTTTCTGCCGCTACCTTGCAACCCCACATAGCGCACCCTGCCATCTGCCTCGGATCCGTCACCCCACTACTATGCTGACTTGGTGAAACGATGAATATACTGGGATTTGTACAGAAAATGTCCAGCAAGACTATATACTCAAAGCCTGATGACAAAAGGCCTGTGAAGCTTATTCATGTCTCTGAGAATGTCTGGCATATAGTTTACGCAGACTGACAATAAATTGGTGGATTTATGGCTGAGAAAGTAATACGCAGAGTTAGTAAAGGCTATCACTATTTCTTCGTGAAGCCGAGGAAGCCAGGCAATGTTCACAAGGTTGCAGAGAGGCTGATGAGAATAGACAACGTAAAGGAGGTTTCGGTTACAGAAGGTGAATACGGGTTCGTAGTAAAGGCGCATGAATCTGAAGAAGAAGAGAAGGTCGTTGGCCAGATAACCAAGGTTGTTGGAGGGAACACCATAAAGGCGCTATGCCACTACAGGTATATCAGGCCTTGATATATCTATAGACATCTATCAGTTTAAGGCAATAATGCTTGATAGGGAGGGCTATGCGGGGCTTGCATAGGCAAGAATTGCGCTGCACAAGAGATCTGGCTGAAGCTGGGCTTCAATGATGTAATAGGCGAGCTGTAGGCTGCCAGCCGAATTTTTCCAGCACGTATCATAGCACGCGGAGTCATTTATAGAATATGCCTGTTTCTGCACCGCACTTGCATTTGTATATAACCTTGCCAATGCTGCTTGCAAGGGTAACCGTGCACGTTTTTCCTGGAATGAGCATGCTGTTGCACTTCTTGCAGAACGAGTGCTTCTCGCTCCTGCCTAGTCTTACCTTATAGTGCGAGCTCATCTCTCTTGCAAGCTTTACATACCTCCTCGATAAAGCATCTGGTTCTTTCTCGCTGCCTATTCGTTCATATGCCAGGCTTAACAGCCTGCCTATGCGCTCCTGCACCATACCCTTTACCAGCTTTTCATCGTGCACTCTTACATCTCTATGAATACATCGCCACTCGGCTCGTCGAGCCTTGCTTTGTATGAGACTATGTCCTCGGTTGCCCAAGGCGTGTTCTCGCTCACCTTGCCTGTGTTTATGTTGAACGCTGCGCTGTGCCATGGGCAAATGATTTCTCTGCCGTCTATAGAACCGTCATAGAGAGGGCCGCCTTCGTGTGTGCAGGTGCCCCCCAGAACATGTATCTTTCCCTGATGCATGAACACCGCATACTTCTTCCCATTGATTTCGGATTCTATAGGAGAATCTTCCTTGAGGTCCTTGGCATTTATGCTGAGCTTGTACTCTGTCATAGACTCACGTCATTAAGGAATAAATGCCCCGGCAATGCTAATAAGTCTATTGCTAGTCGTCAGACATTCTTCTTAGGCTTGAAGTGCCTTGAATCAATCAGTATCATGTGGAAGTTGCTGTCGTATCCGAGCGATGACTTGAAGATCTCAGGGTCCAGAGTGATTGTGTTGTCTGAATATGGGTCGTTGATGTAGAAAGCATCCTTATCGTAGCCCTTAACCACAACCCAATGCGGCGATGACTCCATGTATGGATTTATGGTATTTGCATCGATAAGCACTATTGGTATGTTATTTCCTGAGAGTGCCCTCTTTATACCGTTTATTGTGACTACGCTGTGATCCTCCTGAACATTCTGTGCCTGTGCTTTTGCCTTTATCTCGTTGTATGAAGCTGTTAGAGTGTCCAGATTTATATTCTCGTACACGGCGAGCTTCCTGTCATAGCCCTCTTCCTTCATGTTGCTCACTATGGAGACTCCGGCTCCGCGCTTTGCTAACGCATATGCCAAGCCATACTTTGATCCGTGCCATACGCTACCGTTGACCGCTTCTTGCCATATGTCATATTCGTGCTCTTTCTTGAACTGGAAATTCTTGTTTATGTATTTGAGTACCATCATGGCACATGCGGCGCTGCTAGTGAAGTCCTCAGTCTGAGGGTAATGAGGTATGTCGAACATGACTTTGTCCTTTATCTTTGGGCCGCTTTTGGTCTTGGTGGCCCTGCTTACAGCAGTCTTCTTTACATGCTTTGCCTGCTTCCTCTGCCTCTTTGAGGAGTCTCCACTAACTCTCTTCGATTTCTTATTTGACTTCTTTGCCGGTTTTGCCATGTTCATCGCCCACTAAGAGATGTGCAGGGGAGGAGATTTGTCCAGTAAACCTATTGAACTCCCGCAGGCCTAAGCCAGCGGATCTTGAGTCCGCCGCGTTTGACCAGGCTCCGCCACCCCTGCAACACCTATTAATTGTAAAGCATATTATTAAAAGGTTTGAACCCATTAACAGACTAATATAATGTTGAGCTTATATTTATAGGTTCTGTT
>JAJZKP010000033.1 GCA_021804105.1 Microcaldota archaeon
TATAGAGGATCCTGGCCTGACCACTCGCATCTACGCATTTCCTTCACCCCTGTTCGGCCGGTCCACTATGCCCTGCGCCGCGATTCTCCCTGCCTCTTGAATATGAGAGAACAGCTGCTATAAAAAGCACTATTATGGAAAGCACCAGCGCAGCGTCTATGCCCTTGATAAATTCTGCTGAAACCCCACCTATAAGCCTGGACGTGCCCAGGAAGATCTCGAATGCCAACATTGACAAGCTCGTTGCGGCAATGGCGAGATACAAGAAGGACTTCGAGATGAAGATATATCCCGGCGCTGCCCATGCGTTCTTCAACAATACCAACAAGCACCTATACAACAAGGCCGCGGCAAAGGATTCATGGAAGCGGGTCAAGGGCTTCTTCAAACTTACGCTGAAGTCATAAACCTTGCCATACAAATGATAATGCATGGAGATAGACCGCAGGGTAGTATTCTATGTGCTCGCCATAGCAGCCGTACTTGCATACGGCACTTTCGGGACATACGCTCTGGGCCGGGGAAACAATTTCAATGTAAGGATTACATCGCTGGACCAGGCGCTTTACTTCACAGTGGTCACCATCTCAACCGTTGGTTATGGGGACATAACCCCGATTACCGGCATAGCCCGGGATTTCGTAATAATTTTAATAATCTCCGGGTTAAGTATATTCCTGAGTGCCATAACGGTACTCTCTGGTGAATTCTTGAGCGCGAGGGTGGAGAGGCTGTACTCCGGCATAAACGGTGCCGACAGGAAGAGGATGAAGAATCACATAGTGCTTATCGGATACGATTCTGCAAACGAGATCATAGCCCATAAGCTGAAGTCACAGAAGAGGAATTTCGTGATAATAACCGGTGACAAGCCAACCGCTGACGCACTGAGAAAGAAAGGCTACCTTGCATTTGTGGAGGACTACACGTCAAGGACGGAACTGGAGAAGTACAACCTTGACAAGGCAACTGATATAGTTATAGACCTGCGTGACAGCTCCAAGACAGTGTATGTGGTGCTGGTAGTGAGGAAGATTGCCAAGAACGTTAAATTATCGGTCATAGCGCATAATGCCGAGGCAGAATCGCACCTTGCGGATTTGGAGGTAAACAGCATCATCAACCCGGTTACCATGGCTGCAGACGCCCTTACGAAGACCCTGGACCGTGACCAGGACCTTTCCGCTCAGAAAAAGTAGATCACCTTCCAATCTTTACCCTAAGGTACTCTGTATCGTCAAAGAATAAGGATGCGGCAATAAGCAGTATGGCTATGTCCCTAATCACTATGTCGTTGAACCCGAAGTAGAAGGTCAGCGACGCTACTATGGTGAGCATTACCAGCACTGCAAGCGCCGATGCTACCCTTAGATAAATTCCAAGAAGCACGGCTGTGCCTATTAAAACCAGCGCCATTCCGTGTATCATTACGAATGTGTTCGTGGCTATGATTGCCGAGAAGAAAGGAGGTACGTACATGCCCCAGTAAGAGGGCTGCACTATCTCCCATATCCCTATGCTTATGAATACGAAAGCCAGGCTTATCCTAGCCAGCAGGTGCCTTACATGGGCTCTGTTCAATGGCTTACCCTGCATTTATGCGGGAACCTTCGCCTTCGGCAGGGTAACAAGGTACCATGTCCCGCCAAATGCGCTTATCCCTTCGCCAGTTATTGCCCCGGAGCTCTTGTCCCCCGCATAATAGTAAAGGGGCCAGCCATCATATGTAAGCTGCTTGCTGCCATCACTCAGAGTTATTGTCGAGAACTTCGTGATGTTCGCTTCTGACGGAACTCCAAGCGTGTAGTTGGCAGAGACCAGTACTGGAGGCCAGAAGGTTGTGCACGTTCCCGTGCATGCGCTTGTGGTCCCGTTCTGCTTGTCTGCAGTGAACAGGTAAACCGTGTATCCTGAAGCGTTTGCAAGGTAGTATCCATATGTGGCATTATATCCTGCGGAGAAGTTATACGCGTGCTTGCTCGACGCATGGGTGGCATTGACCGTAGTTGCTATGCTGGTGGTGCTTGCCGTGGTTGTGTGGTTAGCCGACGTAGTCACCGGAACGGTTGAGTATCCTGCAGTGCTGGCTGCCGATGTCGCAGGTACTGTCGACTGAACACTGCTACTAGGGCGAGATAGCGCGTATGCCACCACCCCTATTATTATTACAACTACTATTACTGCTCCAACCATTGCCACAGGTTTCATCTTATCACTGATCCTATTTCTCCTGCAATGTTTATAAGCGTGTCAGCGATCCTGGCTTTTCACAGGCTTACTTGCCTGCGCGCGCACCTTTCAGCGCCTTGGCCATCCAGAGCAGGTCATTCACGAAGACAGCAAGGGTATCCTGCCCAAGCGATCCGTTCCTGAGCGGAGCGAAGAGCTCAGAATTCTGCACCTGCGGATTCTTCACGGCCTTCATTATGAAATCCCAGCTGATGTGTACAGATCTATTTATCGGAACCGCCTTTAGCTCTATTGCAACTCCCCTCAAATGCTCCACTGCCCTTGCCCCGCCTGTGCTGCCATAGCTCACGAATCCCACGGGCTTCCTGAGCCACTCGGGGTTGGTCCAGTCAATTGCATTCTTCAGCACTGCGGAAAAGCTGTGATTGTACTCCGGGGAGATCAGTATGAATGCATCAGCCTCGTTGAGTTTGTCTGCCCACCTCTGTACCACT
>JAJZKP010000034.1 GCA_021804105.1 Microcaldota archaeon
GTTATGGGAATTCTCCTTATGGTTGAGGCGCTCGCATTCGTGCCTTTGGGTCTCTATGCACTCGGGCTCAGCATCTTGCAATTCCAGACATTCGCCTTCCTTATATTTAACGTGACCGACCAGCTTGCAGTCTTCAGTCTTAGAGAAAAGAAACACTTCTGGGAATCCAGGCCCAGCACAAAGCTGATACTGTCATCTGCGTTCGGTATCGCAATAGGCGTGACACTTTCCTATTTTGGCATCTTCGTAGCAAGAATAGGGATAATACCTATACTACTCATCTTCGCCCTCGGGGCAGCTTTCATGCTGGTAAACGACTTCATAAAAGTGGCCGCGCTGAAGATATTTATGTCAGATTGATAAAATGATAGAATAATCCGCTCTGCAAACCTATCATTTCAATGGTGGGTTATGTGCGTGAGAAGGTGTATAAGTGTGGAAAACAAGAAAGGACTGAGCAAAGAGGAAATAGCTGCAATGAAGGAGTATCTCAAGGAGAAGAATTCAAGAGCCAATGGCGAAGAAGATGTACTTGCCGCCATCGCCAAGATGAAGGAACCGGACCGTTCAATGGCAAGGCGGATACATGCGATTGTAAAAGCCAGTGCTCCTGAGCTCTCCCCCAGGACGTGGTATGGCATGCCTGCATATTCAAAAGATGACAAGATTATCTGCTTTTTCCAGAATGCAGGCAAGTTCAAGGCAAGATATTCGACGCTTGGCTTCAGCGACAAAGCAAACCTCGACGAAGGAAAGATGTGGCCAACCGGATTTGCGCTTACCGGGCTGACCCCTACCGAAGAGAAGAGGATTACAGCGCTGGTCAAGAAAGCAGTGAGTGGGACGTGATGCCTGCATATTTACGAAAGAAGTTCTACATCCATAGAAAATCATGCTTCCAATCCTTTTCCTACAATGCCCTCTCTATATGGATCTGCAACTAAAGAGCATGGTACATCTCTGTATTGCTTGTATATGCATCACGAAAGGAACTTCTCGAGGATTGGATACCCCTCAAGCTGATGCTGCTGATCAAGCTGCTGGTAGAGCGAGTACATTATTCCTACAGTAAGCAGTACTCCCATGCCGCTCCCCACCGCACCGGTAAGGTTCGCGAACGCTGCAAGAAGCCCCACAAATATGCTTCCCAGGACCGTTATTGTTGGTATATACTTGTTGAGTATGCTCTCCGTTATCCTTGGATCCCTCCTGAATCCAGGTATCTGCCATCCCACGCTCTGGAGCTGCTCTGCGACGTTCTTTGGATTCTGTCCTGTCATCTCCACATAGAACTTTCCGAAAATTACACAGAGTATGACAAGCAACAAAGTGGAAATTATGACATGGACCCATTCTGGCACCAGTACGCATCCGTTTGAGAGCGTACAGCTTGCCGCAAGGCTCGTACCGGGCTTAGAGCTTGACCAAGGCATTATCAACGGAGTGGTGCCTGTGGCAAGGTATGAGAAATATGCGCTATAGCCTACGCCGCCATAGCCTGCCGGGAATGGGCTCTCGGTGAATGTATTTATTGAAAGCAGGTAGATCAGCCCTCCATCAAGCGTGTTCGTCAGCGCCCCGGTTGTAGAGAACTGAGGCACGTAATATCCAAAGAATGCCGCAGTGCTTGATGTTGCAGAATACGGGGCTATTATGCCTCCAAAGAGCGATGTCATAGCTATAAGCAGTGATGTTGCGAAGATCACCGGCATAACGCTTGCATACAGCAGTGATATGGGCAACCTTCCCCCAATGCCCCTGAACTGGCTGAATACCATGGGCAGCTCAACCTTCATGTCGTAAGCATATATGCTGACCAACATTACGAGTATTGCCACAAAGAGGGGCCCGAATGCCAGCAGCGCCTGGGGTATTGCTGTTGCGCCTGCCGTCGCGAGCTGGTAAGCCGCGGCAGGAAGCAGCACAGTAGCAGTTCCTGCTATTATCGCATACGCTACTCCTCCCGCTATGAACAGGTTTATCCCAGAGCTTATTCCATACTTGTTCATCATCTCGTCTAGGTAAATGACAATTATGGCGCTTATCGCAAGCTCAAAGATTACGAATCCGGTAAAGCCCGGGGTAATGAGCCCTGAATTTGCAAAAGTATACGTATAGAAAGTGGCCTCGATCAGGGCAACAATTATTGCTATAAATTTCTGTATGCTCTGGAATCTGCCACGCTGTTCCATGTCATTCAGGTCTATGTTCAGTGCCCCGGAACCCTGCAGCAGCTGCAACACTATGCTAGAGAGCACTATAGGCGATATTCCTACTGTGATCAAAGAGCCTATATGGGCTGCAAATATGACGTTTGCAAGCTGGAAGATTTGCTGCACCTGTACCTGGCTCACCCCCAGTGCAGGTATGCTGAACATTGCAAAGTAGATAACCATGATCAAGGCTGTCCAGGTCATCTTCTCTTTGAACGTGAGTGGCGATTTTGGCTTCTTTATGCTAGGTATGAACTTTAAAATCGGATTGAGAAATTCCAATGCCATGAACGTTCACCATTCTATACTGTCAGTTCCACGAAATAAGCCTTAGTGCTTCTGATCCCTGACCTCCTCTTGGGCTCTCTTCCGAAGACGGCTTCCAGGAATCCATCCGCCATCGAGACCGAGAGCTCCACAAGACCTTCTATAGAGTTATATTGCTTGTAATTAATCCTTATAACCCTT